>NZ_JAFHAP010000009.1 GCF_016938855.1 Polycladomyces zharkentensis
GCCCCCGGGAGAGTAGGACGCCGCCAGGCAGGAGCTCCTTTAAAAACCAATAATTACAACTTGCAATTGAGGACGAATCGTTGTATACTATCTCTTGCCGATTGGAAATGAAACGTTCCTCAGTAGCTCAATGGTAGAGCGCCCGGCTGTTAACCGGTAGGTTGCAGGTTCGAGTCCTGCCTGAGGAGCCACGCTCCCATAGCTCAGTCGGTAGAGCGCTTCCATGGTAAGGAAGAGGTCACCAGTTCGAGTCTGGTTGGGAGCTCCATCGACGTGGCCCGTTGGTGAAGCGGTTAACACACCAGCCTTTCACGCTGGCATGCAGGGGTTCGAATCCCCTACGGGTCACCAAATGCAAGAGGAGCTTGAGGGGTTTCCTTCAAGCTCTTCAATTGGGACGGTTAGCTCAGCTGGGAGAGCACCTGCCTTACAAGCAGGGGGTCGGCGGTTCGATCCCGTCACCGTCCACCACCCTGTGGAGGGGTAGCGAAGTGGTCAAACGCAGCAGACTGTAAATCTGCCGGCTATGCCTTCGTAGGTTCGAATCCTACCCCCTCCACCATCCCTACATATGGGATAATGGGGAGTAGCCAAGTGGTAAGGCAACGGACTTTGACTCCGTGATGCGCAGGTTCGAATCCTGCCTCCCCAGCCAACCATTATAATTACATGACAACATGACACGAGCCATTAGCTCAGTTGGTAGAGCACCTGACTTTTAATCAGGGTGTCCCAGGTTCGAGTCCTGGATGGCTCACCATATGCGGAAGTGGCTCAGGGGTAGAGCACCGCCTTGCCAAGGCGGGGGTCGCGGGTTCGAATCCCGTCTTCCGCTCCAAACAACAAAACCCTTCGTGAGATTCACGAAGGGTTTTTTGCATGATGAAGAGAAAATGAAGTGTTTCATTTTAAAAGCCTGATCAACGGGCAGTAGCTTCTCATTTCCGCAAACACAAAGATTTTTTTTTATTCATCCCGATGCAAATGGACGATTCCCCTTATTCCCGCCTTTGAATCGACGAATTTCCTGTGATGTTCCGCTCAGCGAAGACAGCTCGGTATTGACCCGTCCAATGGTTTAGAAAATCAAGGCATTACATGCCTTTTACCTTGAGGGATATCCTATGGGAGTGGATGAATTCACCTTTACGAGTCCTTGCTACCGGAACTGACAACGCCCCCGTTTGTATAGGACGCGCAAATTTATACGAAAAAAGCCATCATATGGAAAAAGTCGCGGAAGGCTTGGATTGGTGGGGTTTTTGCGTTATGGTACAATGAAAACCGCGGAATTGTCGCACGAAAGCTTGAAAAGGGGGGAATCTCTCCTTCGGGAGAATGGCGCCTATGAACCAGTACCAAGAGCGGAAACCCATCACAGTGATCGGAGTACCATTGGATTTAGGAGCTGGGCGTCGCGGTGTCGACATGGGCCCGAGTGCGATCCGCTACGCGAACTTGCATGAAAAGCTGACAAAAATGGGATTTGACGTGGAGGACATCGGCAATCTGTCCGTACCCACGTTGGAAACGTACAAAGTGATCGATCCCAATTTAAAATATTTGGACGAAATTGTCGCCGTTAATGAAAAGCTGGCGGAGACCGTCTCCGATACGGTGGAAAAAGGGCGGTTCCCCTTGGTGTTGGGAGGGGATCACAGCATTGCGATCGGAACGATCGCAGGGGTGGCCAAACACCATCGCAAATTGGGAGTGATCTGGTTTGACGCACACGGTGATCTGAATACGCACGAAACCACACCTTCCGGCAATATCCACGGCATGTCGCTGGCGGCCAGCCTTGGCTACGGTCATGAGGCGCTGGTCCATTGTGGTGGATACGCACCCAAAGTGAGTCCGGAAAACGTCGTGATCATCGGTGCGCGGGAGTTGGACCCCGGTGAGCGGAAGCTGATCAAGGAATTGGGTATTCGCGTTTTTACCATGCATGATATTGATCGGATCGGCATGGCGCGTGTGATGGAAGAAGCACTGAAAGTGGTGACAGACGGCACGGACGGGGTCCACCTCAGTCTGGATTTGGACGGATTGGACCCGAAAGATTGTCCGGGTGTGGGCACACCGGTTGTCGGCGGGATTACCTACCGTGAAAGTCACTTGGCGATGGAGATGCTGGCGGAAGCGAATGTGCTCACATCGGCTGAGTTTGTGGAAGTCAACCCGATTTTGGACAATGGCAACAAAACAGCCAAGGTCGCCGTGGCTTTGGTGGGATCGGCCTTCGGGGAAATCGTGTTGTAGCACACGGATTCACTTAACCGCATGGGTGCAGGAAACCCTCTGCGGGCCATTTCCTTTAAGCAAAGCATACTTTGCCCGCGTCCTGTACCCACCGCTTCCAAGCGGCGCCGGTTTCCCTGTTGTACAGGGCGCAGATGAAGCGTGCCGGGAAAGTGGTGTGCGATATGGATAAACGCCCTGGAAACGATTTTGAATGGAAGTGGGGAGCCTCTTTCAGCAGCATGGCGGATTTCCGCTGTACAGGAGACACTTGATCCCCGTCATCATGTTGCTTTGCTGCGTGTTGGACGAATGAACAGCCTGAACGTTTCAACCGTACGTGAACAGTACGGTTCAACGGGCGGTTGCCCTTTGATCATCTCATCATGCAATTCCCGATACACTGCCTTGGCAGAAAAGACGGGACTTCCGTTTTTGTTCTTGACTCCGTTTTCGTTCCCTCCGATTCCGCGAACCCATCGAATGAGACGGTTTCCAAAGCCCGGACAGCCGTTGTGCCGACAGCGATCACCCGTGTTTGCCGCATCGTTTGGCTTCGTTGAACATGTTGGCTGTTTCCAACGGTACCCTGTACTCATCCCGATTTTCCTCAGGGGATAATTGCCTTCGTTTTTCTCATCCGCCAAAGCAACTGCATCCGACTCGCCGGCATTCCACATCAACAGGCTCACATACCGATACATGATTGGATGGCATTTATTTCACTTTTCATTCATCGGGAGTGCGCTTATAATTATTCATATGTCAGCATAATTATCGTCAGCTGTGAAAGAAGGTTTCCACTTGTCCGCAAGTGGGGAACAAGATATAGAAACCCTGATTCACTTGCAGGTTGGACAAGATGGATTTCCGTACCGCGGTGGAGCGGTGCTAGGTGGTTGAGGAGGTGTCGCAGTCAGATGAGTCAAGTCAAAGCGATTGAGATGGAGAAAGATCACCCATTGCGACGGGATGTTCGCTTTTTGGGTCACATTCTGGGTGATGTCTTGGTCATGCACGGGGGAGAAGCATTGTTGAACAATGTGGAAAAGATCCGGGAAATGACCAAACAGCTTCGTCAGAGCTATGACCCGGAAATATTGAAACAGTGCAAAACCCTGATACAGGGTTTGTCGCCCAAGATGCGTCGGGATGTGATCCGTGCGTTTGCTATCTACTTCCAACTTGTCAACATTGCAGAGCAAAACCACCGAATTCGCCGTCATCGCGAGTACCGCCGTTCGAGAAAAGATGTGGTTCAGCCCGATTCGATTGAGAGCGCCGTACGGGAATTGAAGGAACAGGGCCTTACGCCGGAACAGGTGGAAGAGATTCTGGACGTGCTCGCATTGGAACTGGTGATCACAGCCCATCCCACTGAGGCGATGCGCCGTACGGTATTGGATATTCATCATCGCATTGCCAAGCGGGTGGAGGAATTGGATCATCCCTATCTGACGGAAGAAGAAAGGGAGTGCATTCGCCAGGAGTTGCTGGGAGAAGTGATCACGTTATGGCAAAGCGATGAGCTGCGGCAACGGAAGCCCACTGTGATGGACGAAGTGCGCAATGGCCTGTACTATGTGGACGAGACGCTGTTCGATGTGTTGCCCGGGATTCACCGCGAGCTGGAACGTTGCCTGAAACGGTATTATCCTGATCATGAATGGCATGTGCCATCTTTTTTACGGTTCGGTTCGTGGATTGGCGGGGATCGGGACGGCAATCCTTCAGTCACGCCGGAAGTGACTTGGCGGACCTTGCGGTTGCAGCGCGACTTGGTGATTACGAAGTATGAAGAGGCACTCAGGCGTTTGATCAAAAAATTGAGCCATTCCATGCGGAATGTGCGCGTGTCGGAGGCATTGCTGGACTCATTGCGGGCAGATGAAGAAGAAGTGGTATTGGCGGATATCGGGGAAGGCAAATGGCGGAATGAACATGAACCGTACCGCCGCAAATTGACCTATATGCTCGCACGATTGCACCATACGCGTCTGGGCAAGAAAGATCACGGGATCTATCGTTCCCCGGAAGCATTTTTATCCGATCTTCGGCTGATCGAACAAAGCTTGCGCGGCCATCACGCCGACGTGATTGCCGATCGGGAGCTTGGCCGGTTGATCCGGCAAGTGGAGCTGTTCGGATTCCATCTTCTTACGTTGGATATACGCCAACACAGTGGCGAACATGAAAAGGCCCTGACGGAGATTTTGTCCGGTATGGGCATCGTCGAGCATTACGATCAACTGTCTGAAAAGGAAAAAATCAATTTATTGACGGAGTTGCTGGAAGATCCTCGGCCATTGACGTCCCCGTTCATGTCGTTTTCACCGGAAACGGAACAATGTTTGGAGTTGTTCCGTGTGATCCGGCGGGCCAAGGAAGAATTTGGGGAGGATGCGATCCGCAACTACCTGATCAGTATGACGCAAGGCACCAGCGATTTGCTCGAGGTGGTGCTGTTCGCCAAAGAAGTGGGGTTGTTCCGAAAAACACCGAACGGTCCGATCTCCCGGCTTCACGTGGTTCCCTTGCTGGAGACGATCGACGATTTGCATCGCGCTCACGAGATCATGGAGGCGTATTATCGTCATCCTTCTTATGTGCCGGCCAATGCGGAGCATCATCCCACGCAGGAGATTATGCTTGGATATTCGGACAGCAATAAGGATGGCGGCGTGCTGACGGCCAACTGGGAGCTGTATCACGCTCAACAACGGTTGTACCGGCTGTCCCGCCGATACGGGATCAACACGAAATTTTTCCACGGCCGCGGCGGGGCGCTGGGGCGCGGCGGCGGGCCGTTGAACCGCAGTATCCAGGCAAAGCCGCCGGAGACGGTAGTGGGCGGAGTGAAAATCACGGAACAAGGAGAAGTTCTTTCTTCGCGCTATGCATTGAAACCGATCGCGTTCCGCAGTCTTGAACAAGCCACTTCCGCGTTATTGCTGTCGGCCGCATCCGCTCTCACCGGTCGGGAGTCTGAGGAAAAGCCGGAATGGTTGGAGGCGATGGCCGAAATTTCGGAAGAGGCGCTCAAAGCATATCAATCTTTGGTATTTGAAGACCCCGATTTTCTCTCCTACTTCCATACAGCCACACCGCTGCCGGAGATCGGAGAACTCAAAATCGGTTCGCGACCGACACGCCGCAAAAACAGCCAAGCGTTCGAAGATCTGCGTGCCATTCCGTGGGTGTTCGCGTGGACGCAAAGCCGGTATCTGTTCCCCGCATGGTATGCGGCGGGCACGGGATTTGCCCGGTTTGTGCAACAACACGAAGACGGCTTGCAGATCTTGAAGGAAATGTACCGGGATTGGCCATTCTTCCGTTCGCTGGTCGACAACCTGCAGATGGCGTTGGCCAAGGCGGACTTCGTCATTGCCCGCGAATATGATTCATTGGTGCAGGATCGTGATGCAGCGGATCGAATTTTCGGTAAATTGGAGGAGGAGTATCGCTTGACCCGCGAAATGGTGCTGGCCATTACGGGGCAAGCGGATGTGCTGGATCACGTTCCGGTGATCCAGGAATCGATCCGCCTGCGCAATCCGTACGTGGACCCGCTCAGCTTCATCCAGGTCGATCTGTTGCACCAGTTGCGGTATCACTGCTCCTCCAAAGAGGAGTGTAAGGAAACACTCGAACAGGTGCTGTTGACCATCAACGGTATTGCGGCGGGATTGCGCAATACGGGCTGATTCGGGAAAACAGCGAACCGATGTTGATGAACTGTCGGGGAGAGCCAAGCCGCTTCCCAGCCTAGACACTGGGGTGCTTCTGAACAAACGGTGAACAGCGAGGGTGTCCTGACACCAGGGAAAGCGATTCTCCACGCGGGGAATGAGTCGGGGTAAGAACTCCCGAAGAAGCCGCTCCCGCATTGGGCTGTTTGCGAAATTTTGTCCGCAGTCTCTGGCATTGAGGAAAAATTGTAGAATTTTGACGGCTGGTGGGCTATGATATGAGTAACGTCAAACGCCCTCGGTCGTGACATGAAAAGGACTTCCGCCGGGAGGTCCTTTTTCCATCTTTCTTTGCAGAAAAATCACCTTTCGCCTTCCATTTTTGCTACACTAAGTGTATGAGTGACAGAACGTCCGTTTATTGTACAAGCCCCGTTCGGAAGTGGTGCCGGCTGAGGTGTGGCAGGTTTCACGTTTTCTTTTGCTTTGGGATGCCTTATGATGAAAAAAGGCGCGAGAAAGTGGAATCTCCGATTGCATCCCATCACAGACTAACAGAAGGCAACAATCGGATGGAGGCGCCCCATGCTTACGCTGGACGGTGTGACCCGTTATGTCAACGATTTTGTCGACATTTTGATCGTCAGTTACATCATATATCAGTTGTTGTTGCTCCTTCGCGGTACAAGAGCGGTACAACTGCTGAAGGGGATTTTTGTGGTCGTGGGCGTCTGGATGGTCAGCAGCTTCTTTCACCTGTCCACTTTGCAGTGGTTGATGCAGAATTTGTTTTCTGTTGGTGTCATCGTCATTTTGATCATCTTTCAGCCCGAGTTGCGCAGGGCATTGGAACAGTTGGGAAGGGGCGGCTTTTTCGGACGGAGCAAATTTGCCGAAGAACAGGAAGTCAGCCGTCTCGTGGGTGAATTGAACAAAGCGGTCACCCACTTGTCCAAGCGCCGCATCGGTGCATTGATTGTGGTGGAAAGGCAAACCGGGTTATCCGACTACATCGAAACCGGCATCGAATTGTCGGCAGCCGTCAGTTCAGAGCTGTTGATCAACATCTTTCTGCCCAACACGCCATTGCACGACGGTGCGGTGATCATCCGCAAAGACCGGATCATGGCCGCAGGTTGCTATCTGCCCCTGTCGGAAAACCCGTTTATCAGCAAAGAGCTGGGAACCCGGCACCGTGCAGGAATCGGCATGTCCGAGGTATCCGACGCCATCGCCGTAATCGTTTCGGAGGAAACCGGCAGTGTATCATTGGCCATCCACGGCCGGTTGGAACGCGGACTGAGTGAGGAAATGCTCTTGACGCGTTTGTATGAAGAACTGAGGCCCCCCGAGAAAAACGGCAACTTTTGGAGTTGGAAGGGGGAGTGAGCGATGGAAAAATGGTTTGAAAGCAATACGGTACTGAAATTGCTCGCTCTCGGATTGGCAATCACGCTGTGGATGTCAGTCAATGATAAAACACTGCCGCTTCCCAGGGAAGATGAGAGCTTCACCACGATCCGCAACGTCACACTGGAAGCGCGGTTTGATCAGGAGCGCATGGATTTGACGGATGCCCCCAAGACAGTCAACCTGAAACTGAAGGGCAACCTGTACGCATTGGATCAACTGAATCCGGATGAGTACCACGCCTATGTGGATTTGCGCCAACTGGGTCCCGGTACGCACCGAAACGTCCCGGTAAAGGTGAAAGGTCTGCCGTCCGGCATTGAGGTGGAAGTGGAACCGTCACAGGTCGATGTGACGCTGGAGCTCAAAGAGCAAAAAGAGATGCCCGTACATGTGGATCTGGTGGGCACACCCGCTCCCGGTTACAAAGCGGGCAAACCGATCATCTCCCCGACGCGCGTTCTGATCCGGGGTTCTGCATCGCTGTTGGACCAAGTGACCGCCGTCAAGGCGGTTGTCAATGTGGACGGAGCAACTGAAACGGTTTCGAAGTCAGTTACGTTACAAGTATACGGGGAAGAAGGTCCGCTCAACCGGGCGGAGGTGTTGCCGCGTCCCGTCGTGGATGTGGAAGTGCCCGTGGCCAGTCCCAACGCTGAGATCCCGCTCAATGTGGGCATTGATAAATATCCCCCTGCGGGATACGCCGTCAGTCAATTGACCATGAACGTGGACAAAGTGACCGTTTACGGTCCTGCGGAATATATTCAAGGATTAGAAGTATATCCCGGACCCAAATTGGACTTGTCCCGGACCAAGAAGGATGATACCTTCGAAATGCCCATCCCGTTGGTCAACGGTGTCGACAGAGTGGAGCCGAAAACAGTGCGGATCTCTGTGAAAATCGTTCCGGCGCAGGCCCGAACATTGACCAATGTGCCGATCGAGTTGAGCGGTTTGAGCGAGGGACTGAAGTCGCAGGTGATCACTCCGTCGGGGGGAAGGATGTACATGACGGTAACGGGAGCCCCCGACTTGATCCGGAATCTGAAACCCGGTGACATCCGCGCGTATGTGGATGTGTCCCGGTTACCGCCGGGTATTTACGCCCGACCGATCCAAATCAAATTACCGCCGTATGTCCGGTTACAGGATGATCCGGTTTTGATGGCGACAGTACGGCTTTCCAAATAGATGCGAACCAATCGGGGGATTGCGCTTGTTTTTCCCCGAGGGTGACGCGTCCGAGGAACATTTTTGTTCCAAAGGACGTCTGAAGGTTTGAAGGAGGAGAAATCATCATGGGTAAGTATTTTGGAACAGACGGTGTACGAGGGGTGGCCAACCGCGAGTTGACGCCGGAGTTGGCGTTTCGTCTCGGCCGCTGCGGTGCGTATGTGTTGACGCAAACCAAAGAGCGTCCGCGCGTGGTGGTGGGACGTGATACCCGTCTGTCCGGTCAGATGTTGGAATCCGCTTTGATTGCGGGAATGTTGTCCATCGGTGTGGACGTAATCCGCGCAGGCGTTGTCAGCACACCGGGTGTGGCCTATTTGACACGTCACTGTGAAGCGGATGCGGGTGTGATGATTTCCGCGTCCCACAATCCGTTCCAAGACAATGGGATCAAATTTTTCGGTGCGGATGGTTTCAAGCTGTCGGATGAAACCGAGGCTGAGATCGAGAAGTGGCTGGATGAGCCGGAAGATCGCCTGCCGCGGCCGGAAGGAGAGGGAATCGGGCGGATCGTCGATTACCCCGATGCGGCACAGCACTACCTGGAGTACTTGAAAACCACGATCAATACGGATTTGTGCGGTATGCACATCGTGGTGGATTGTGCCAATGGGGCGGCATCGGATTTGGCTCCCCAACTGTTGCGTGAGCTGGGTGCGGATGTGACGGTGCTCGCCGCTGAGCCGGATGGTGTCAATATCAATGTGCACAGTGGCTCCACCCACCCGGAGAAACTTCAGCAGGAAGTGGTCAACCGCCAGGCGCATCTGGGACTGGCGTTCGACGGGGATGCCGACCGGTTGATCGCCGTGGACGAAAATGGCGATTTGGTGGACGGCGATCATATATTGGCGATTTGCGGGAAATATCTCAAGGAAAAAGGGCAATTAAAAGGGAATACGGTCGTCGCCACGGTGATGAGTAATATCGGCTTTTTCAAAGCACTGGAGGAGTTGGGAATCGCCGCGGAAAAAACCAAGGTGGGCGACCGCTATGTGATGGAAGCGATGCGGGACGGTGGCTACATTCTCGGCGGTGAGCAGTCCGGTCACATCATCTTCTTGGAACACAACACGACGGGAGACGGGCTGTTGACCGCACTGCAGCTCTTGCAGGTTGTCAAGGACAAGGGCAGCACCTTGAAGGAGCTGGCGTCCATTGTGACCAAATACCCGCAAATTCTGGTAAATGTACCCGTCAAAAAGAAAGAGGGCTGGGATCAAAACGAAGCGATCCGCAGCAAAATCTCGGAAGTGGAACAAGCGCTCGGAAACGAAGGTCGCGTGTTGGTGCGTCCGTCCGGTACGGAACCGCTCATTCGGGTAATGGCGGAAGGGCCTGATGTAAAAGCGCTGCAAAGATATGTAGAAAGCATCGCGGAAGTGGTACGCGAACAATTGGCGTCCTGAGCAGCGTCCGGGTACAGTCGCATAAGCCGTCTCCCTGCCCCTGCACGAAAGCGACGGGCGGGAGACGACCTGTTCGCCTTTACAATGAATCGATTATTGCGTAAGATAATAAATAGTTTTTTATATTTAAGGGAGGTGATGTGGAAAAAACGGGTGGTGGTTCGTGTTCCGGTTTTGTCGTCAAGCGCCAGGACTGCCGGTGAAGGCAGTTGACGAGGTGGAGGACGATCGATTTTTCGGCGGATACCTCCCGGCCCGGCATCGGGGCCGCCGAGCCGAAACACAAAAGGAAGAGGCGACTCTTCCCACAAAGGTTTCGGCACGATGCCGCAAGTCACGTCGGTTTGAAAATAAAAACACAAATAGCGAGCACGGTAGAGAAAAAATGAAGAAGAGAGAGGAGAAACCTCTCCGGCTCTGTCAATTGAAGGGGGTTTGGTGAAACCGATGTGCGGAATCGTTGGATATATTGGGCCGAAACAAGCCCAGGAGATTTTGTTGGAAGGCCTGAGCAAGCTGGAATACCGTGGGTATGACTCCGCGGGATTGGCGGTTTATAACGGCGAAACCATTGGTGTGCAAAAATCCAAAGGACGACTGAGCGAGCTGGAAGCACGGCTGAAATCCCGCTCCCTGCCTGGCAATCTGGGGATTGGCCATACCCGCTGGGCAACTCACGGGAAGCCTTCCGATGAGAACTCGCACCCGCATGTGGACCAAGAGCAACGGTTTGCTGTCGTTCACAACGGGATTATCGAGAATTATCTCGAGCTGAAAGAAGAACTGCAAGCAAAGGGGCGCGTGTTCACCTCCGAGACGGACACCGAAGTGATCGCTCATCTTCTCGCCGATCTGTGGGACGGAGATCTGGTGTCCACGGTGCAAAAAGTGGTTGCCCGATTGGAAGGGGCTTACGCGCTGGGTATCATCAGTGAGCATGAACCGGACAAAATGGTGGCGGTCCGTTTGGCCAGTCCGTTGATCGTCGGTGTGGGCAAAGGCGAAAACTTTATCGCTTCGGACATCCCGGCCATCTTGAAACACACGCGTGACATTTACGTGGTGGAAGACGGAGAAATGGCCGTCATCACACGGGACGACGTACAATTGATGAAAATGGACGGCACCCCGGTCCAACGGGACATGCTGCACGTCGATTGGGATGTCGTCACCGCTGAAAAAGGCGGTTACGATCATTTCATGCTGAAAGAGATCTACGAACAGCCCAAAGCGATCCGGGACACCATGGCCGGTCGGGTCAAAGATGGCCAAGTGGATCTGTCCCGCGAAATCGGGTTGAGCGAAGATCAGATCAACAAAATCGAACGGATTCATATCGTGGCGTGCGGTACCGCGTATCATGCGGGGCTGGTCGGAAAATACGTGATCGAAGACTTGGTACGGATCCCGGTTGAGACGGACATCGCTTCTGAATACCGGTATCGCAACCCGATCATCACCCCGAATACGCTCGTGGTCGTCATCAGCCAATCGGGCGAAACGGCAGACACCCTGGCTGCACTCCGTGAAGCGAAAAAAGCGGGGGCTCGCGTACTGGCGATCACCAACGTGGTGGGTAGCTCCGTGGCTCGTGAAGCGGACGATGTGATCATCACCTGGGCTGGACCGGAAATCGCGGTGGCCTCAACCAAAGCATATACGTCCCAATTGATTGCCATCTACCTGCTGGGAGCCTATTTTGCCCGCATCCGTGGCACACGGGCGGAAAACGAGTTGGCCCACATTGTCACCGCGTTGCAACAATTGCCGGAAAAAGCGGATCAAGTGTTGAGCGACACCACGTCCATCCAGGAGTTTGCTCAGGAAATCGCCCGTCACGAAGACCTGTTCTTCCTGGGTCGCGGATTGGATTATGCGGTCGCCTTGGAAGGGTCACTCAAGCTGAAAGAAATCACCTACATCCACTCCGAAGCGTATGCGGCGGGTGAATTGAAACATGGCACCCTGGCCTTGATCGAAGAAGGCGTGCCGGTGATTTCGCTGGCCACCCAGGAAGCGATCTACGATAAGATGGTCAGCAACATCATCGAAGTGAAAGCCCGCGGTGCGCGCGTGTTGGGATTGGCGCTGGAAGGGGATCAGGAACTTCATAAATCAGTGGATCGGGTGTTCACCATTCCGAAAACCCTGCCGCTCCTGACACCGGTCTTGGCGGTGATTCCGCTGCAATTGATCGCTTATTACGCTTGTGTGTCCCGTGGATATGACGTCGACAAACCGCGCAACCTGGCCAAGAGTGTAACCGTGGAGTAATCCAAAACAAAGTGAAGCCTGCAGCCATCAGGGCTGCAGGCTTTTTATTTTCCTTTAATGATCGTATGATTCAATGTCATCAGGTTTGTACTTCTGATCTTTTTGGGAGGGGAGTAAAACATGCGATTGGGCATTTCTTCTCTATGATTCAGGCATAAGCCCAAATTCGGGTGAATGTGTGGTTCAACTGGAATCAACCGCTCCAAATGGATATTGGGATTGATTGAAATATTAATGAATGAATGCGAGAGCAAAAAGAGGGTATTTTTCCCAAAGATCCTTTGCCCATGCCTTGAAAAAGCGAATAGGAAATTAACCAGAATTCGTCAAAAATTTTCTTGTCTCAATGATCGATTCTTCCTGTAATATAGAAAAAGAGGCCTTATACAAATGCAAAAAGGTGAATGGGAGAGGCGAACGAGGTTGAACTGGTGGAATCGCATTGCTCAGTATTCACAAAAGCAGTTGGAACAGGAGTTGACGCGACGGGAAGCGATAGAGAAATTGACCCGGTTGATGGGGATGGTTGTGGGGTCCAGCACCCTCGCACCTGATTTCCTCAAGACGTTGTCGTTGTTTGTGGGCCAATCCAATCATTTGCATTTGTTGCAGGGGAGCCAATCGTCGCAAGTCGAACCGTCACATGCAACCAGCATCCGCGAAGAAAACCGCAAACCGGGAACGAACAATTGGAAGATCTCGATTCCCGGCAAGCACCTGTTGCAGGGTTATGCTTCCGCCGTATCAGTCCGTCCCGGCAACTGGATCACGTTTTACGTTTCCAGCCAGAAGCCGTATCGGATGGAGATCTATCGGATGGGGTGGTACGGTGGGCGAGGGGGACGTTTGGTCGAGAAAATCGATGGACTTCCGGCCGTATCACAGCCATCGACGCCTGATCCGGAAACGATGGACGCCGGTTGGAAGCCGACACACGCCATTCGCATTCCCCATCATTGGACGACGGGTTTTTATCTGAACAAACTGGTGGACGAGGAAGGTCGACAAAGCTATATTCCGTTTGTTGTACGTCAATCCGTACCGCAAGCCGATTTTGCCGTCTTGATCGCAACCAACACCTATCACGCCTACAACGCCTGGGGTGGCAAGAGTTTGTACTCCTACAACAGCACCGAAGGCATTCAATCCGCCAAAGTTTCGTTCAACCGCCCATTTGATGACTATTTTGGTGCAGGCCAATTTTTCAAGTTTGAGTACAACCTCATTCGCTGGCTGGAGAAAAAAGGGTATAGCCTGACCTATCTGACAGACACGGACGTGCATCTCGGTCTGCTTGAGAAAGCGCAGATCAAAGCGTTGATTATTGCGGGACACTCGGAATACTGGTCGATGCAGATGCGCAACAGCATCGAGACGCTCACCGACAACCGCATCAACTTGGCGGTGTTCGGTGCCAATGTCGGGTACTGGCAGGTCCGATTTGAACCGGACAAAGAGGGACGCCCCGATCGTGTGATGGTATCCTACAAACAAAACGCCGATCGCGATCCTTACTACTATATCCATCCGGAATTGGTCACGACGCGTTTTCGTGATAAGCCTGTATTGAAGCCGGAAGATCAGGTTTTTGGCATCATGTATTGTGGAATCCCGGATCATACGGCTCCAATGGTGGTGGCGGATCCCGATCATTGGATATATGAAGGAACCGGTTTGCGGAAAGGCGACAAGATTCCAGGTGTTGTCGGCGGCGAGATCGATCGTTATGGTGGCAAGATCCCGGGTGTTCAGGTCATTGCTCATTCGCCGACCTATTGTTACGGAAAACCCACCTATGCCAATGTGGTTTGGTATCCGAAACCGGGGGGCAAAGCGGCATTTGCCACAGGGACGTTTTATTGGAGCTGGTTCCTGGATCCGTTTGGTCACACGGCACAGGCGGCGTACAATGCCAAGGTGGATCGGATGACGACCAATGTGCTGGAACGGCTGAAGCAATCATAACAAACCCCTTCACCGGTATTGCCGGTGAAGGGGTTTGGTTTATCATACATGGTTTCGGCAGATGTATACGAAAGCGGGCGGAATGTTCCATGGCGTGAACACGATTTCAACTGAAGGGAACTGTTGCTCCAAATGCTGCTTCATCTGAAGTGTGTATTGGAACGTGATGAAAAGGCCGTTGGGTCTCAGCGAACGTTGCACTTCGCGCAAAATTCTGTCTCGCAGTGGTGGGGAGAAGTTGGCGAACGGCAGTCCGCTAAGTATGCAGTCTGCTTGTCCTAAGTCATGTTTGTGGAGTTCGCGGGACAAATAACGGGCATCAGAGGCGAAAAGGAGATCAGGATACGCCGTTTTCAGACGATTCCGCAGCTGCGTATCCTTTTCAAAAATCAGGGCGTGACTGTCCGCCTTTTTCCATCGCTGAATATATCGTGTCAATGCACCCGTTCCCGCACCCAGCTCCACGATGACGTACGAGTGTTTCCAATCAATGGGTTTCATCATCTCATGAGCCAAAAAAGGCGAACTGGGTACAATGCTGCCAATGCTTCTGGGGGATCGCAGGAATTTTAGCAAAAAGACGGCGTGATCCAGCACAGAAAAACTCCCTTCTCTTCTTTCATTCTATTATATTGATTGTGAAAGGGAGATCATAGTCTTTTTAAGAAAAAAGGGTGGCCTTTTCCTGCGACAGCGGGAAAGGACTCACCCCGAAAAATGGACAAAAACCACATCCGATTCAGGAGAATCTGAATGTCACAACCAAGATGATCAGCGTTAAAATCGCCAAAGAGAGATTGAGCCATAGAATGTAGCGCTTGACCGCGTTTCCCGCATCATTTTCTTCTTGTGCTTTCTTCAGCAGTTTGCCGCCGGCGAAGGAAAACAACAAAACGTAGATCAGAACCCATATGCTGGCGAAGCGCTCTTTGATCAGCAACCACAACGGCTTGTCGCTCCCCCATTCACCGGTTATCAGCATATACAGTCCGGTGATGAGCGCCAGTACAGCCGTCGGTACCAGCATGGTCATGTTGGCCCGATGAGCGGCCCGGAGTGACGCTTGTGCATCTGTCGATTCCCCGCGAACAGTATTCCGAAGCCAAATGGCCATCATGGACAATCCCCCAAACCAAGTGGCGATGGAAACGATATGAATAAACAGGGCGATTTGGTAATCCAAGTGACAATTCCTCCTTCCCTACTTGATTAATACTTCGTATGCGGACAGATCGGGTCGGGCGTTTTGATGGCTGCGACCGCCATGAGCCCGTTTGAAATGTCCGCTTTGCGTCCATTTGACAAAAGCTTCTTTTGATTCAAAAACGGTCTCCACCAACAGATGGGAACCGTCTTCCGCTTTGAGCAGGCGAAACGAGACGAACCCGGGCACTTCCTTCATTGATTCCGGCGCCGTACGAAACCGTTCCACCAAGTGTTGCAGTTGTTCCGCGGATTCGATTGAAATGCGGTTGTTCACCTGATACATGTGTATACCTCCGTTCGTTGTCTTCTGGTCGTACTGATATTGTAACAGAAGACGGACGATGAAACGCTTGCAAAGCGTGGCGGGGAAACGACAACTTTCAGAAACATGCCGTCCCCCGACATTTCATTTTCAAAATAGTGGCTCCATCCGTTGGATGGAGCCTTGCTGAGATGATTGGGGCGGTTGCCAGGACTGTTCGTTTTCAGTGAACCTTTTCCACGAAGCGTAACCGGAATGGTTGGCAGGTAAAAGAGATGGTCCTCCGGTTGCCGCTCCGTTTCATTTGGTCTTTTCGGTGATGGGGCGGATCAGCGATCGGATCGATGTTTGCAACAGGTGCAACTTTTGTTCGGCGCGTTCTGCATCCTCGGCTACCACACTGAAATAAAATTTGATCTTCGGTTCGGTTCCCGACGGTCGAACGGCTACCCAACTACCGTCTTCAAGGCGGTATTTCAACACGTCCGCATATGGAAACCCGTCGATCCCTTTCAGATAATCTTGACATTTACGAACGGAAAGACCGCCAAAGTGGGTGATCGGCTTCCCACGCAACCGCTCCATGATGCGGGTGATCGTTTCCTGCCCCTCTTTTCCTTTCAGGGTGAAAGAGAACAAGTCATCCCGGTAAGTACCGTACCGCTGGTACAGACCGTTCAAAACGTCGATCAGAGTTTTTCCCCGTTCTGCATGGTAGGCGGCCATTTCGCAACACAACATCGCCGCTTGCACGGCGTCTTTGTCCCGTACAAATGAACCCGCCAGATAGCCGTAGCTTTCCTCGTAGCCGAACAGAAATGTATGACGGCCGCTTTTTTCGTACTCCGCGATTTTGGCGGCGATGTATTTGAATCCGGTCAAGGTTTCTTCCATCGTGACGCCGTAGGATTGGGCGATCGACCGGCCCAAATCCGAGGTGACGATGGATTTGATCACAGCACCGTTGTCAGGCAGGCTGCCCTGCCGTTTCTTCTGTTCCAAGAGATAATACAGTAACAATGCACCGATTTGGTTTCCGTTGAGCGGTTGGTATTCTCCCTTGCGAACGCGTACCCATACTCCCAGGCGGTCAGCATCCGGATCGGTGCCGATTACCAAGTGAGCATCACACTCGCGCGCTTGCGCCAGCGCCATGTCGAAAGAGCGGGGGTCCTCAGGATTGGG
The DNA here is from genome assembly GCF_016938855.1 of Polycladomyces zharkentensis. NCBI lineage: Bacteria > Bacillati > Bacillota > Bacilli > Caryophanales > Thermoactinomycetaceae > Polycladomyces > Polycladomyces zharkentensis. Next base: position 16,878 of record NZ_JAFHAP010000009.1, read on the forward strand.
TGAGGTGACGGTGGAAAAGTCAGGATCAGGATGCTCCTGTTCGGGTACGGTATGAACGTATTCATAACCCAGCTCCCGCAAGATGCGGCGTACAGGCTTGTTGCCGGTACCGTGCAATGGCGTGAACACGAGACGAAGCGGCGTTTTCATCCGTTTTGCCAAGTCGGGGTGCAAGGACAGTGCACGCAACCGACTCGTGTATGCGCTGCGGATGACATCCCCCATCATGTGCAGTCGTCCCGTTTCAATTGCTTCTTCCATCGGCATACAAGGGACGGTCAGTTCGTTTTCGACCCGTTCGATTTGCCGGGTGATACGCTGGGCCGTATCGGAAGAGATCTGCCCGCCATCTTCGGCGAACACTTTGTATCCATTGTATTCCGCCGGGTTGTGGCTGGCAGTGATCATGACGCCGCCCGCCGCTCCCAGATGGCGAATGGTAAACGACAGCATCGGGGTCGGACACAATTCGTCGAACAGGTAGACCTGGATGCCGTGATGGGCGAACACCCCCGCCGTTTCCCGGGCGAAATCCAACGAGCCGTGACGGGAATCGTAGCCGATGACGACCCCCTTTTGCGGAGCGCCGGGCTGATCGAGCAAAAACCGCGCAAAACCTTCGCTGGCACGCCGGACGGTGTAACGGTTCATCCGGTTGGTTCCCGCACCGATCAGCCCGCGCAGCCCTGCGGTACCAAACGTGAGGTGGCGGTAGAACCGGTCCTCGATTTCCGCTTCGTCATGTCGGCACTTCTCCAACTCCACCTTTAACGCGGGGTCCAAATCGGGAAACGACATCCATCTCTCATAAGCTTGCATGGCGACACTCCCGTTTCAGAAATCGTTTTTTCGGCAAACCAACACTTTCATCATGCACGATGGAACGTCAATTGACAATCAACTGCTTCAGGACGAGAGGTGGTTCTTTCCGTCTGTTTCTTTATTATATTGGTTTCAGCCGACCCATTGTTTCAAGGCCGGAACCCGCCGAATGATGAGCCGATCCAATAGCAGGACAACCACCAGTGAGATCCCGACCAAAGGGAAAAGGAGTCCCAACGCGATGACGAGAAAGCCGACCCCTTTGACCAGCCGAAAGTTTTTCGGAAGTGAGGGGGCTCCCAGTTTGTTAACGGGTTTTCGTTTCCACCACATGATGAGTCCGGTGATCGCAATGGCCACGATTCCCAGACAGACGATCAGCCCGGCGAGTTGGTTGGGAAGCCCAAATTGGGTTCCTTTGTGAAGGGTGATGCCGGTGGCGATGATTTTGGCTAATGGACCATAATCATCAAACCGATAATCATCCAGTACCTTCCCGCTGAATTGATCCAGGTACAACGTGGCCTCATCCTGGGATTGATCGGGGAAGACAGATATGGTGTAAACTCCTTTCGGCCCCTCCGGGAAGTAGACATCGTAGCCGGGATGAACGTTACGAGCTTCGGCAGTCGCCACCACTTTGTCGATGGAGATTGGAGATGCTTTCACTTCCTTCGATTGGGGAACGGGCCGTTGTTCAGCTGCCCACGGTACCTCAGCCACATCCTTGGAAGGAATGGTCGATTCGGGCTTTTCTCCCCCCCAAACAGCAGCCGGATACCCAATACCGGCATCAGTCGCCCATTTTTGCACATACTCTCCCCAAAACCCGGACCAGGGTAAACCCGTCATGATCAAAAAAGCAATCCCCAAAGACAACCAAAAGGCCGGAACCGCATGAAGATCTCGCCAAAAAGTTCGGTTTCCCCCATTCAGTCGGGGGAGGAGGGTGCCGAATACGTTTTTGCGGCCCTGAGGCCACCAAAGATATATCCCGGTGATCAGGAGAATCATGGCCCAACAAGCCGCCAGCTCCACCAGCCGATCACCAATGTCCCGACCATTAATTCCCCATGCAACCTCATCCGCCGTCGCCTTTCCTCAGGTAGCACGTCGATCCCTCCCCTCAATTTGTTAAGTTCTGATATATTCAATCAAGCGAATTCTACTACAGAGTACTAAATTTCGCTTATGAAAGGAAGTTGGTGAGGTGAGGGGTTTGTTGACAAATAACATCATGCCGATCGGATCAACCTGGTAGAAGCCAAGCTTGGGGTCGGGTGATGTATCGATGATGACACGGTTGGTTAAATGAATGATCGCAATCGTAAAAGGAAAAAAGACTTTATTTTAAGAATACATATTATTATATGTGCATTTGTGGGCGTACGGGACATGTACTGGCCATTGAATCCATCGCGAAGGAGGGTGCGGCATGTATCCAACGATTGGAACGGTGTTGGAACAGACGGCGGAACGGCATCCGGAACGGGAAGCGATTTTGGATCTCCGTCAAAATCGACGTGTCACCTATGAACAGTGGAACCGTCACATCAATCGGTTGGCGCGTGCACTGGCTGATACGGGGGTAAAAAAAAGAGACCGTGTTTCCGCGGTGTTGTACAACACTTTGGAATTGGGCTCCCTCTTTTTCGCCTGCGCCAAGTTGGGAGCGGTCTTCAACCCGATCAATTACCGGCTCTCCACTGAGGAGATTTCATTTATCCTCCGGGATGCGGAGCCGAAAGTGGTCGTTTTCGAGTCAACGGTGGAAGCGCAGATTCGGCCCATCGCGGAACGAGAGAAACAGTTGGTGTTTTGGTGTATCGACCAAGGGACATCAGCTGGTTATGCGCAGGATTACTGGGAAATGGTCGGGCAAGCACCGGAACTTTCCTTGCATATCGATGTGGATGAACAAGACACTTTTTCCATCATGTACACCAGCGGCACCACGGGCAAACCCAAGGGGGTGATGCACCGTCACCGCGATCTGATCGAGCAAAGCCAAATCCTGATCGCCGTGACGCAACTCACGCACCAGGACCGCGGGCTGGCTGTCGCACCCATGTTTCACGTGGCGGAACTGCATTGCTGTTTTCTCCCGCGGGTGCACATCGGTGCCGGCAACGTCTTGTTGCATCAATTCGATGCCCGTACGGTGTTGGAGACGATCCGGCGGGAACAAGTGACCATATTGTTCGCCGCGCCCACCATGTGGAACCTGTTGCTGAAAGAAAACGTGGAGGACTATGATTTGTCATCGCTTCGGCTGGGATTGTACGGGGCGGCACCGATGGCCACGTCGATGGTCCGAGCCATTCACGAGCGGTTGGAAATCGGTTTGGTACAGGCCTACGGGATGACCGAAATGGGCCCGGCTGTCACGTTTCTCCTTCCGGATGAACATCTGAAAAAAGCCGGCTCTGCCGGAAAACCCGCCATCCATCACGAAGTGCGCGTGGTCCGGCCGGGGACGGACGGCCCCTCCGAACCGGAAGAGGTGCTCCTGCCGGGGGAAGTGGGCGAAATTCTGGTACGGGGAACTTGCTTGATGCAGGGTTATTACAAACGAGAGGAAGCCAATCGCAAAGCCTTGTACAAGGGATGGTACCACAGCGGCGATTTGGGCTGTCTCGACGAAGACGGGTATCTGTGGGTGGTGGACCGGATGGATGACATGATCATCAGCGGAGGTGAAAATATCTATCCGCGCGAGATTGAGGATGTCTTGTACGAGCACCCCGGTGTATTCGAAGTGGCTGTCGTCGGCGAACCGGATGAAACGTGGGGAGAGCGCGTCGTCGCGTACGTGGTGCCAAAGGATGATGCGTTGACGGCGGAAGATTTGGATGTGTTTTTGCGGGAGAGTGACAAACTGAGCAATTACAAACGGCCCAGGCGTTACGTTTTCGTGGAGGCACTGCCGAAAAACGCAAGTGGCAAAATTCTGCGGTACCGATTGCGTCCCAAAGGGGCAGCGGGTGTCTCCGTCGGCCGGGAAGGGAGCGGTTGATGAAGTTGACACACCAAGAGGAGGTGCAGGTGTTTCGCCAAACATTCCGCCGCTTTCTGGAAAAGGAAGCAGTTCCCCACTACGAGCAGTGGGAAAAGGATCGGCTGATCCCGCGATCATTTTGGAAGAAGATGGGGGAGAACGGCTGGCTTTGTCCCACCGTGGAGGAGCGGTACGGCGGGGCGGGGGCGGATTGGTTGTACGCGGTGGCCATCATCGAGGAAATGGAACGTGTCGGTTCCGGGTTGGCCGGCATAGCGTTGCACAATGAAATCGTGGTGCCTTATCTCACCGCTTACGGAACGGAGGAGCAAAAACAACGCTGGTTGCCGGGATGTGTCAGCGGTGATTTGATTACGGCCATCGCCATGACGGAGCCGGGGGCGGGTTCCGACTTGGCCAATATCACTACGACGGCCCGCCGCGAAGGGAACGTTTACGTGCTGAACGGGCAAAAAACCTTTATCACCAACGGGTTTCACGCTGACTTAATCATCGTTGTGTGTAAAACCGATCCCGGTGCAGAACCCCAACACAGAGGAATCAGTCTGCTCGTGGTGGAACGAGGAACACCGGGATTTGAAAGAGGAAAGAAGCTGGAGAAAGTGGGTTTGCACTGTCTGGACACGACAGAACTCTATTTTCACGAGTGCCGTGTGCCGGTTCGTAATCTCCTGGGGGAAGAAGGAAAAGGGTTTTACTATCTGATGAACCAGCTGCAACAGGAGCGTTTGGTGGTGGCGTTGTCCGCTTGGGTGGCGGCCGAAGAGATGTTTCGGACAACGTTGGACTACGTAAAAATGCGGACGGCATTCGGAAAGCCGATCGGCCAGTTTCAACACACGCAATTCACCATGGCGGAGATGGCCACGGAGATTGAATTGGGTCGCGCTTTTCTTGAACGTCTGATCGAAGAACACAGAAAAGGCGTTGACTGCGTCACCGAAGTGTCGATGGCCAAATGGTGGCTGACCGAGATGGCCAAACGGGTGGCCGCCCAGTGCATGCAACTGCACGGCGGATACGGATACATGGAGGAATACCCCATCGCACGGAGATTCCGGGACATCGCCGTCACCTCCATTTACGCGGGAACCAATGAGATCATGAAATCCATTATCGCCAAACGCTTGGGATTGGGCGAAGGAAGGTGAATCCGTTGCTGCATGGCGTTCGTATTGTCGATTTTTCATGGTATCTGCCCGGACCGTCCGCCACCCAACGATTGGCGGACCGCGGAGCCGAAGTGATCAAAGTGGAACCGCCCGGCGGCGATCCCGCCCGACGGATGCCCGCCGTTTTCCATGCATACAACCGCGGAAAGAAAAGCGTGGTGATCGACCTCAAACAGCCGGCGGGAAGAGAGGCGGCCCTGCGTCTCATCGCTGACGCCGATGTGGTGGTTGAGAGTTTTCGGCCGGATGTCATGGCACAATTGGGCTTGGGCTACGAACAGGTTCGGAAAGTGAAACCCGACATCGTGTATTGCTCGATCACCGGGTACGGCCAGACCGGACCCATGAGCAGTCTGGCCAGCCACGATTTGAACTACGTGTCACTCAGCGGGGCACTGTCACAAATAAAAGATGACAAGGGACGGCCTGTTCATCCCGCCCTCACGTGGGCCGATCTGATCGGCGGCATCGCCGCGAGCGAAGCGATTGCCACCGCACTGTTCCGTCGGGAGCGGACAGGCGAAGGGGCACATCTGGACATTTCCCTGTTCGGCGCCATGACTGCGTTGATGGCGCATTATCGGTACCAACCCGAGGGAATTCCGTTTCTGAGCGGACAGATCGTCAATTACGCCATCTATGAAACAGCCGACAGTCGGTATGTCAGCTTGGCGGCTCTGGAAGAAAAGTTTTGGGAGCGATTTTGCAAGCGTTCGGGCAGAGAGGATTGGTTGCAAGCTTATTTCTCTCCCGTGTCGGAGGAGAATCCGTTTTATGAAGAGATCAAGCGTTGGTTTCTTTCCCGGCCGCTTCAATTTTGGGAGGAATGGGGGCGTGAAGCGGATTGTTGCTTGACACCTGTCCTGGAACCGGATGAAGTATGGCAACATCCACAGGTAAAGCATGATGATGGGTTGTGTTCGCCGGACAACCGGATTCCCGAATTGGGCGCCCACACGGGAGCGCTGTTGCAGGATACGGAACCAGTGGATTGAACAAAAAGTAAGGTCCGGGAAGCCGATCCCGGTTCGGGAGTAAACATCCTGCCTCAAGTGTTTGTCAAACAAACCGGATCTTTTGCACCAAACAGGGAGGGAGAACGTTGAGAGAAGCCTATTTGTTGGATGCCGTCAGAACCCCCTTCGGTAAACGGGACGGCGTTTTGAAAGAAATTCATCCCGTCGACTTGCTGGGTGGCCTTTTGCAAGGATTGCTTCGCCGCACCCGGATGGACCCGAGTAAAGTGGATGATGTGATCATGGGATGCGTGGACCAAGTGGGTGAGCAGGGGGCCAACATCGCCCGCAATGCCTGGTTGTCGGCCGGGCTTCCCGAGTCAGTGCCCGCTACGACGGTAGATCGGCAATGCGGTTCGGCGTTGCAGGCGGTTCAATTCGCGGCGCAGGGCGTAATGGCGGGACAGTACGATTTGGTGATTGCCGGCGGCGTGGAATCGATGTCCCGGGTTCCGATCATGTCCACGCTGGGACGGGGGTTGGGTACCCCGAAGACGGATGGGATCCGTGAGCGGTATCATCTGGAGAGGGCTTGGTTCGATCAAGCGTACGGCGCGGATCGGATTGCCAAGCAGTGGGGACTGACGCGTGAAGATCTCGACCGGTACGCTTTTGACAGTCATCGACGGGCGTCAGCGGCTCGTGCCAAGGGATATTTTCAACCAGAAATCCTCCCTGTACAAACACACGTGCATGTCGGGGAAGATGAAGGTATCCGCGACAACCCGTCATTGGAAAAAATGGCGCAATTGCCCCCCGCGTTCGACCACGTCGACCTGATCACGGCCGGCAATGCGAGCCAAATCTCGGACGGGGCGAGTGCCCTTTTGATCGGTTCAAAGGAAGCGGTGGAGGCATTCGGGTTCCGTCCTTTGGCCCGGTTTGTTGCTTTCGCCGTCGTCGGTGCTGATCCGGTGACGATGTTAACCGGACCGATCCCTGCCACGCGAAAGGTATTGCAGCGGGCGGGTCTGAGATTGGAGGACATCGACCTGTTCGAGATCAATGAAGCATTTGCTTCCGTTGTGCTGGCTTGGCAAAAAGAGATGGGTGTTTCGTTGGAAAAAGTGAACGTCAACGGTGGCGCGATTGCAGTGGGGCACCCTTTGGGAGCGACGGGGGGACGGCTGGTCGGCACATTGGCGTACGAACTCCGCAGACGTAACGGACGTTACGGGTTGATCGCCATCTGCGAAGGCGGCGGCATGGCCAACGCGGCCATCATTGAGGCGTTGTAGACACGAGTGAGCAGTGCCACGGAAGCGGGAGAGTGCATAGGTGTGCGGCAGCATTTTCAGGGGGAAGGAGTGGCAGGAGGATGGACATTCGAAAGTGTGTGGTTGCCGTTACCGGTGGTGCATCCGGATTGGGCAAAGCGACGGTGCGCCACTTTGCGCGGTTGGGGGCGGAGGTAGCCATCTGGGATACCAACGAGGAACAAGGTGCCGCATTGGCGAAGGAATGGGGCGAGCAGGCGATATTCGTGAAAACCGATGTTACCGACGAAACGAGCGTGCAACACGCGGTGGAAGCGGTAACGGATCGCTTCGGTGCGGTGCATGTGGTGGTCAACTGCGCAGGAATCGGCATCGCCAAAAAAGTGCTCGGAAAAAATGGGCCGCATGATCTGGACTCGTTTGCAAAAGTGATCCAAGTCAATCTGATCGGCACATTCAACGTGATTCGACTAGCCGCGTCAAAAATGATCCAAAACAAACCGAATGCTGAAGGAGAACGGGGAGTGATCATCAATACGGCTTCGGTGGCCGCTTTTGAAGGGCAAATCGGCCAAGCTGCCTACAGTGCCTCCAAAGGAGGGATCGTGGGCATGACATTGCCGCTCGCACGTGAACTGGCCTCTCATGGCATTCGCGTCATGACGATCGCCCCCGGTTTGTTCGACACGCCGCTGTTTGCTTCCCTGCCGGAAAAAGCGCGGACTGCACTTGGTATGATGACACCGTTCCCTTCCAGACTCGGCAAACCGGAAGAGTTCGCTCTCTTGGCGCAGAGTATCGTAGAAAATCCCATGCTGAACGGAAGTACCATCCGTTTAGACGGTGCGCTACGCATGCAGCCGAGATAAGCGACCTTTTCGGAAGCCGTACTGATTTGTACAGCAGTGACGTGACGGATCAGTGATATGGAAAGCATGAGCCGTGTTCCCATGGGCAGCGACGGAGGCAATTTCAGTGATAAACGGACGGTCCGGTATACGATCATCCCGAAGGGGCCGCGAGGGGGTACCTGGCCATCCATCAGGCGGAATCGTTTATCCAGGCAAGCGACAGGACCGAAGCCCCCTCGCGGAATTTTCTTTAGGCGAAGTTACTTTGTCACGTCCGGAGCTTGAAGGTTTGCAGCGGCCTTGCTCCGCTTCCTTGGGGAGCGGGTGAAGCGGTCCGGGAGGAAAGTTATGCATTGTAGACCTGGCGGTGATCCGTCCAATTACCGGAACGGATCACTTTTTTGTATGAGAAACGAAATACCGTTGATGGGAACGGGTTTATGTTGTTTCACTTGAAAGAAGTCAAAGCGAGATCCCGGCGATGAGATGTCAAGATGGTGAAAGCGCGTTTCACCGCGATCTGTCATAATGGAGATAACGAGCAGATACAAAGACAAAAAAGGAGTGGAATGAACCATATGGATCGTATGTCCCGATTGTACGGTGCACTGGTTTTGTTGAGCCTCATCTGGGGATTGTCCTTTGTTTTCATCAAATATCTCTTGGAACCGGCGGGTGTATGGGGTGTTGTTTTTCTGCGTTGTCTCACGGGCGTTGCCGTATTGATTCCGTTGTTGCTGTATCGCGGATGGCCGCCGTTTCGATCCGTTCCGTGGGGATCACTCGTTTTGGTGGGCGTGTTGAATGCCGGCCTGCCGTGGGGATTGATCGCCTGGAGCGAAACACAGATCCACTCCAATACCGCATCGATTCTCAATGCCACCACGCCGATCTGGACGAGTTTGATCGGAGTGGTGGCCTATTCGGTGATGTTGACGAAACGGCAGTGGATCGGAATTGTGGCGGGGTTCGTCGGGATTGTGATATTGATGGATTTCCAGGTAGCGGATTTATTCCGCGAACATTTTGTTGGAATCGGCACAATGTTGGTGGCCACCATATGTTATGGTTTCGCTTCACACCATACCAAGCGCTTTTTGTCGGACGTGGATGTGCTGTTGACTGCCACGGTGACGTTGGTAACGGGGGTTGTGGTGGGACTCATCGGTATGGCCTTTACCCGGGGGATTTCACTGGAGGCCCTGTGGAATGTCAGGTTCGCCTTTGCTTTGGTGGGATTGGGGGTATTTGGCTCCGGCATTGCCTATCTGCTGTTTTTTTACATGATCACAGCTGGTGGTGCCCAATTTGCCGTCAATGTTACCTACCTGGTACCCCTGACAGCGATCATATGGGGGGCGGTTTTGTTGCATGAACCATTGTCTCCCCGTATGATGATCGGGTTGTTTGTCATTTTTGCCGGCATTTATCTCTCAACGACAAATACCAAACAGAAACAAACCCAGGTGGAATAGAAAACGGTCGTGGCAGATCGAATAAATGTAAGTTTTGTCAGTCACTCTCGGAAAAAGGAAACGATGAAAATTTTTAGTTGTTACTTAAACAGTTCACAATTGCGGACAAGTATACTAATATGAAAGTGCAAAGTGACAAATCTTCTGGTTACCAAGGAGGTCCTATGTCTGTGAGCGTCATTGGAGAGCTGCTTCGCCACCGGGCGCGGTTGTCACCGGATGTGGAGGCGGTGGTGTCGCCGACGAAACGGATGACGTACCGGGAATACAATGGGATCGTGAACAAATTGGCCCATTACCTGCTCCAATTGCAAGTGCAAAAAGGGGATCGGGTTGCACTTATTTGCAAAAACAGTCATCATTTTCCGATTATCTATATGGCTGCGGCGAAAATCGGCGCCGTGACGGTACCGATCAACTGGCGGCTCAAAACGGATGGCATTCGTTACATATTGGAAGACTGCACCCCCAAAGTTCTGTTTTACGACGGAGAATTTGATCAGGTTGCGCCTTTGTTGGGCAAGTTCCCTTTCATTCAGCAGGAAATTCGCATGGACATAGAAGAAGACGATTCCTTTTTGGAGAAGTTGGTGGAAGGATATCCCGATGAAGAGCCGCAGGTGGATGTGATCGGGGAAGATCCCGCCGTGATCATCTATACCTCCGGAACCACCGGCCGTTCCAAAGGGGTCGTATGTACCCACACCAATATGTACGCAGCCAGCATCGCCAACACGGCCACATTGGAATGGCGGTACCGGGATCGGTTTTTGGTGGTTTCCCCATTGTTCCACATCAGTGGTATGATCATTCCCGTTTGTGCCCTGGTTCGTGGCCTTACGATGGTCGTGAACGACCAATTCCACCCCATACAGATTTGGGATCTCCTGAATGCTGAGAGGATCAACATCATGTTTTCCGTGCCGTCGATGCTCAACTACATGTATGAGTCGTTGAAGCATCAGGATGCGGATGTGCCTACCCTTCGCATGATTATCTGCGGCGGGGCCAAGGTGCCGGCGGAGTTGATCCGGGGAATGTACGATTTCGGGTACCATGTGGTGCAGGTGTACGGTGCGACGGAGTATGCGGGAGCCGCCACGTTTTGGTTGCCGGAATATGGTATAGAGACATGCGAATCGGCGGGAAAAGCCGTTTATCTGACGGAGATGAAAATCGTCGATCCCACCACGGGTGAAGCATTGCCTCCGGGTGAAATCGGAGAAGTGGTTTTAAGGGGACCATTGATGTTCGCAGGGTACTGGAATATGGAGAAAGCCACTCAAGAAGTGATTCGAAATGGTTGGTACCATACGCGGGACGCGGGCTGGATGGACGAGAACGGCTTATTGTACGTGGTCGACCGGCTGCGGGACATGATCATCACCAGCGGGGAAAATGTGTTTCCGGCACAAGTGGAATCGGTTATCAATCAGTTGGAGGAAGTGGCCGAGTCCGCCGTGGTCGGTGTCGCGCATCCGGTATGGGGCGAGCTTGCCCGGGCTTATGTGGTGCTGAAAGAAGGAAGCTCGATCACCGAAGAAGAGATCATCACCCATGTCCGCCGGCATTTGCCCGATCACTACCTGCATGAAGTCGTCTTTGCGGAGGAACTGCCGAAAAACAGCATGGGGAAAGTGATGAAGTACGTGCTTCGTCAACATGCCAATCAACAACAGCAGGCGCAGTGAGTAAGGATGATCACGCTGATCTTATGAAATGGCTTCTGCAAAATGCAGAAGCCATTTTGTTTTGCGGAGCGACTGGCGGAGCGAGTCCAGCGTCCGACGCTCGCTTTGATCCCACCCTGAAGGGTGGGTTTTTCCGCTCGCTTTTTATATCTGTAATATAAGAAGCGTGGCGTGGGATCAGCTTGAATGCGTTTCAATGCTTTAGTTGCAGGAATGGGAGACTGTTCTATTCAACTGGATAATTGTATTTAAATATGATATAATATTAATCATTATTAATACATAAAGGGGTGTCTGGAATGAAAAGTAAATTACTGCTCATTACACTTATTGGTATTTTTACTCTTACCGGTTGCACCATCAGTTTCGGTCAACCACCAAGTCAGTCAAATACTCAAAATGCGGCCAACAATCAGAATGCACCGGCCGACAATAATCAAAATGCTCAAAATGCGGCTAACAACCAAAACCCTCAAAACAACCAAAACACAGCGAACCAATCTCAAGGTCAAAGTGATATCGGACAAACGAAAACGGTAGGGGATTTAACGATTACTGTGAATTCGGTTCGCGAGTCATTGGGTAATGATACAAGTCAGCCGAAAAATGGCAAATTCATTATTATTGATGCCACAGTCACTAACAACGGAGACGAAACGCAAGCAATTTATAGTGACGATGCAACGTTGACCGATTCCAACGGTTTAAAAGCGGAGGCGCAATATAGCCCGTACGGGGTCACTGAAGTGAACTATACTACAACCACTATCCCTGCTCGTACCAAAGTGACACGCGGTGTGTTGGTGTTTGACACATCCGAATCTGCACCATATACCTTGACAATCGAACAAAAAGGAAGTTTCGCTACTTGGAAAATTCAACCGTGACAACCTCCCCCGAATACATTCGGGGACATCCGCTTAGGATGCATAAAGTAAAGCACTGTACTTCGGTTCAGTGACGCCATGCCGACCAAGATGGTAGGTCATGGTCATGGGCCGTGCCACACGGCCATTATTCCTCAAAATAGGAGAATCCCTTGAAAGTTTTTTGAAGATATTGGGTGATCCGTTTGCATCTGCTTGGGCTTTCCAACCGCGCAAAGGTATGAACCTCGATGCTATTAAGAAACATCGTTTTGGTCTCGTATTTCCCGTTCCTGTAAGTTCACCTTTGTATTGGATCATGTTGATGATCCTGCGGTAAGGCCAGCAATGTAAACGTTGGTTCGGAGTCATGATAGTCAATGTTTTTCCGAATCCCATTCAGCATCAATTTGCAATCTTTTTTACTCCTTTTTTGAGGCATTCGGAAATCGAATGAGTTGTTGCAATATGAAGGACTTTCACCAAAAGAGCGAGACTCACGGAATATGAGATCTTGTAACTGGACAAGATCAAGAATGGGTAGGTTGCGTTCATCTGAATGGGATGCCTGAAGAGATCAAACGGTTTACTGGAAATGATATACTGCGCATATGATACAAAATAAACAGGCAGCCGAATGTGCTGCCTGTTTTAACCTTTTACAAAAACCTTTCCTTTTGTGCCTACTCTAAATAAAAGTTCTTTATCTATACCATCAATGGAGAAATAGACATTATAGAGATTTTCCCTGTAACCTTCCATATCAAAGTAAACGATTGGGTGGCTTTCGACTCCTGGTACTTCAAAGTATAGCCCGATCTTGGACTTTCCAATGACAAATTCAGATAAAGGGGGGATTAAACCCATGTCTCCGTTGCAATTCTTTTGAAACAAACTCACAGGGACAGATAACTGAAAAGATTCTCCCAGCGTGATTACACTTGGAGACTTCCGAACAATGCCGAACCGGGGTAAAAAATATTGACCGATTTTAAGAAACCCGTCTTCTAGATAAATACGTAGTTCATAATGTTTGATAAAAACTGGTACTTGCTTTTTGTTAACAATTTCTACTACCACATGATCTTGTTCCAATCGTGTATGTAAAGCGACTTCCGGTATGGAAGCTTTCTGCGCCTCCTCCAACTGCTTCTGTGTGTAATCCAATTGCTTCTGATTAAAACGAATCTGCTGGTAGGCAAATAGGATGGTTACCAGCGTGGCCACTGCGCTGACAACCTGTCCGATATTTGCCCAGTCTTCTAATGACCAATGAAGCAAAAACATTCCCCCTAATCAGATAAAAATGCCAGCTCAATTATACCCAATCAAAAAGGAGGATGAAACCAAGGGTTCAATCCCCCGTATCATCCTCAAACATTTCATCGATGCTCACCCCCATGCTTCCTTGAAGAAATGTCCCTTATTCGGAACGAATATGAAGTTTTTCGTAGTATACTGAAAGGTACAAGAATGGGTAATCAGTCATCCCAATACGAGAAAGGCGGCGCGGATCGGTCAATGGTGGAAGTGCGTGGATTGGTGAAACGGTATGACGGTGTGGCGGTAGTGGACGGCGTGACCTTCAACGTGAAGCAAGGGGAAATCTTCGGTTTGCTGGGGCCGAACGGTGCGGGAAAAACCACAACCATGGAGATGATCGAAGGATTGCGCGTACCGGACGAAGGGGAGATCCGAATCGCCGGATTGGACGCGGTTCGGGAGCGGGATCGGGTGAAGCATTTGATCGGACTGCAGTTACAGTCGACCGCGTTGTTCGGGCACATGACCGTGCGGGAGATGATCCTGCTCTACAGCAGCTTTTATCCGCAGGCGCGTCCGGTGGAAGAATTGCTGACGGCTTTTGATTTGCAAGAGAAACGGAATACCTGGGTCAAACATCTTTCAGGGGGACAAAAGCAGCGGTTGGCCATCGCGCTGGCCGTGGTACATGATCCGCAGGTTCTGTTTTTGGATGAGCCGACGACCGGGCTGGACCCGGGAGCGCGACGCGCATTGTGGGACATTATTCTCCGGCTGCGTGATGAAGGGCGGACGGTGTTTTTGTCCACTCATTACATGGAAGAAGCGGAACAGTTATGTGACCGTGTGGCGATCATGCATCAGGGGAAAATCATCGCCTTGGATACGCCTGCGGGATTGATCCGTCGACTGGATGTGGACAGCGTGGTGGAATTCGTGTGGGAATCGGAGTTGGACCCCTCACCGCTCGCTGCTTTGGGTGGAGTGAAGGAGGTGCGCCGCTCCGAGGATCGCAGTGTGATGCTGTTGACGGAGCGTCTGCCGGAGACGTTGCGAGATTTGATCACATGGTCCGAAACCGGCGGTGTCCCGCTATCCGGGTTGAGAACGCGGACGGCTACACTGGAAGACGTGTTTCTTCACTATACGGGAAAGAGGTTGACATAAGACGTGAAGGCATACTGGCGATTGACCCAGGCACAGTTGTTGTTGTTTTTGCGGAACAAAAACATCGTGATCTGGTCGCTGTTGGTTCCGATATTGATGATGGCGGTTTTGGGCACATTGATCAAAGGGGGAAATACATTCCGGCTGGATGTGGCGGTCGTCGATGAGGATCGTTCTTCCGCTTCCCGCGAATTTGTGCAATCATTGAAGGCGGTTCGCGGTGTATCAGTCGAAATGGAAGAGGATCTGAATCAGGGGATCCATCAGGTAAAACGAGGCGATCGTCAGCTGGCGATTTTGATCAGGAAAGGATTTGGCCGTCATCTCGCCCAACGGGGGGAGAAAGCGCCGTTCAAGGAAATTGTTTTATATCTGGACAAAAGCAATCCGACGACCGCTCAGATCGGGACGACCATAGTGAGTCAAATGGTGGATCAGTTGAACAAGCGGTTGGTCGGGTTTCGACCTGTGATCACGACCGAAACGGTGAACATCCAAAGCCGGACATTGGGATATATCGACTTTCTGGTGCCCGGCTTGCTGGCACTGATGATCATGAACAACAATATGAATGGTGTGGCGGGCACGATCGCATCATGGCGGGAACGGGGCATCCTGCGTCGAATGCAGGCAACGCCGTTGACCAGCGCCACATTTATCGCCGGCCAGATCACGGCTCGCATCGTACTCAACGGTCTGCAGGCGTTGATCGTGCTGTTGGTGGCCTATTTGGTGTTCGGGGTCCATGTTTACGGTTCATGGTGGTTGCTGTTGGTCCTGATCCTGTTGGGGACACTGACATTCATGTCCATCGGCTTCATCATCGCTTCCTTGGCCAAAACGCCGGAGACAGCGGGGCCGATGGCAGGCTTGCTTTCGTTTCCCATGATTTTTGTCGGTGGCGTCTTTTTCCCGTTACGGGATTTGCCCGACTGGTTGCGCCCGGTTGTCGATGCGATCCCGATCGGTCATTTGACGCATGCCCTGCGTTCGGTCATGAATGAAGGTGCCGGGCTGTCGTCGTTGTGGACACCTGTAGCGGTGTTGACGGCATGGATGGTTGGATCGTTTGTCGTGGCTGCCTGGATGTTTCGTTGGGATGCAGAGTGAGGTGAACGAGGGTGATTATCGGAATCGGAACGGATATCGTACAACTGGACCGTTTGCGGCAAAAAGACAGGGAACGCCTGGCGCAACGCGTGCTGACTCCGGGGGAACGACAGCGGTGGCCGGAGGGGGATGTGCGCCAAATCGAATATTTGGCAGGGAGATTTGCGGCCAAAGAGGCATTGGCCAAAGCCGCCGGGACCGGAATCGGCAAAACGATCGGTTTTCAGGATATCGAGATCCTGAGCTGCGACAACGGTTGTCCCGAATTGCGGCTTTCGGAGCACAGCAGACGGAAACTGGAATGGACGGATGACGTACGGATTCACCTCACCATTGCACATGAACGGGATTACGCTGTTGCCACGGTGGTGGTGGAACGGGTACCGAACGAAGGGTAAGCGGAAGGGCCCGTCAACCTTGTCAGCATATCCGGACGGGCCGGTTCATATAGATATAACGCGGTTGGGAGGGACCCATGTGTACTTGGTAACTGCACAGGAGATGCGCGATCTGGACAGATACACCATTGAACACATCGGCATACCCGGTGTAGTGTTGATGGAACGCGCGGGACTTGCCGTCGCGCAAGCGATCACGGAACATTTCGCCCAACCGGGTCAAGCGGTGGTACTCTCAGGCCATGGCAACAACGGTGGAGACGGGTTTGTCGTCGCCAGACATCTGGCTATGGCCGGATGGCGGACGACAGTGTGGCTGGTCGGTTCCGAGGACAGAATGACAACGGACACCCGAACGTTTTATGAAGTTTGCCGTCAGCTGGGACTGGACGTGAAAACGTTCGGACCGGAGCGGAGGGACGAACTGCGGCGATGGTTGGAGACGGCCGACGTTGTCGTCGACGCCCTTCTGGGAACGGGCATTCGGGGGGCGGTGCGTCCGGCAACAGAGATGGTGATCCGGCTGGTAAACGATCACGCGCGGGGACGTGTGGTGGCTGTCGATGTGCCCAGCGGGGTGGAGACGGATACCGGACGGGTCGCATCAGTGGCGATCAAAGCGGATCAAACGGTGACCTTCGCCTATGCCAAATGGTGTCATTACTTGCGGCCGGGAGCCGAATACTGCGGAGAGGTGGTCGTGACCGATATCGGGATTCCACCATCGGTTGCTGCTTGCCGGCGACCCGCCGCACGTGTCAACCATCCCCAGTGGTGGCGGGAATATCTGAAACCCCGGTCACGATGGGCGCACAAAGGGACGCACGGCCATCTGCTGGTCGTCGGTGGTTCCCGCGGAATGCTGGGAGCTGTCGCCATGGCCGGTACCGCCGCACTGCGCGCCGGTGCCGGATTGGTCACGATCGCCGTACCCGAAGGGCAACACGATCCCCTGGCGGCAAAAGTGACGGAAGCCCTTGTATGGGCATGGCCCGGTGACGGTCAGGGTCGTTTTGCACCCGGCAGTGCAGGACGCATCGGTGAACGTTTGAATCGCCTGACGGCGGTCGCCGTCGGCCCCGGTTTGGGACGTTTTACCGGAGAGCGGGAGTGGCTGTCCGAACTGCTCCGGCAAACGGACCTACCCATGGTGTTGGATGCGGACGCGCTCAACGTGCTTGCTGATCATTCCGATATCCTCGCTCACCGTAAAGGGGAGCGCATTCTGACACCACATCCGGGTGAAATGGCCCGATTGACAGGCACCGACACAGCCCGTGTGGAGGAAGAACGTTACCGGGTGGCCAAGGAATGGGCTCAACGACATGGAGTCACCGTTGTCCTCAAAGGAACATATACGATCATCGCATTTCCCGACGGCACCCAAATGGTGAATCCCACCGGCAGTCCCTCCATGGCCAAGGCCGGGTCCGGTGACCTGTTGACCGGCATCATCGGCGCGTTGTTGGCCCAGAAAATCCCACCGTCAGCCGCTGTTCCCATGGGTGTCTATGTTCACGGGCTGGCCGGGGAGTTGGCGGTCACATCCGTCGAACACAGCGTGATTGCTTCCGACATTCTTATGCAAGTGGGGCCTGCGTTTCATCGACTATTGTCCGATCGCGTCCGTACCTGACCGACACATTTCCCGGGAAATGGACGAAGGGGCTGATGAAATGCGTCGGATTGCATGGGGGGTGGCCGCCCTTTTGTTGATCATGGTGGTTTTGACGGGATGCGGACAGAAAAATGCCGCCGATATCGTGAGCGATCTGTCGAAGCGATCCGAAAAAATGGAAGGATACACGACAAAGGCCAAGATGACGATTCATACCGGCAGCACCCCCCAAATATACGAAGTGGAAGTATGGTACAAACAGCCGCACTTTTACCGCGTCTCCCTCAAAAACACCAAAAAAGACATTACCCAAATCCTGCTTCGCAATGACGACGGAGTGTACGTGTTGACACCCCATCTGAACAAGAGTTTCCGCTTTCAAAGCGATTGGCCGGAATCCAGCGGACAAATCTATCTGTACCAATCATTGATCAACAGCATTATCAACGATTCGTCTCGCAGGTTCAAAGTGGTCTCCGACGGATATCAATTCGAAGTCCGCTCCAAAACCAACAACCAAACGTTGAGTCGGCAACGGATTTGGCTGAACAAAGATCTGTATCCAACCAAAGCGGAATTGCTCAACGATCAGGATCAGGTGATGGTGGAAGTCACCTTTGACCGCTTCAATACCGACCCATCATTCGACCAGGATGCATTTGACATGAACCGCAACATGAGCGGACTGAACGACCAGGTATTGCCTTCGATGCGTAACGCGCGGACCGACAAAAACCATTCGGAAAAAGAAGTAAATACCATGGTACCGGGTTACGTGCCGAAGGGTAGTCGGTTGGTGGATGAGCAAACCGTCGCCAGCATGGAAGGCGAGGTTGTCATCATGCGATACCAAGGAAAACAACCGTTCACCCTGACACAGAAAAATCCTGACGCCGTACAGGCCAGTGCGCCGATGTACGGCCAACCGGTCGATCTGGGCTACACGGTCGGCGTTTTGTTGGAAGGCAGTGAGAAGAAGCGGCTGTCTTGGACACACAATGGTACGGACTTTGAGTTGTACGGCAATCTGCCGGTAACGGAAATGGTCAAAATCGCCCAATCGGTGCAGGATCAGCCTCAAAAATGAGCCGCAACCCCGTTTCGTGTCGCCTCACGAACGGGGTTTTGTTTTTGCTTGAAAATTCACCTTTCTTTGGTACGCTCTTGTGCATTTCCTCCTTGGCATTTCATAAGAAATTTCGTAAATAACGATTCTCACCCTGACTGGCCTTCTTTATCTGGTCGAATGATCCTATTGAAAGAAACTCGCTCGTGCTGATAGGAAGACCGGGTCCCGGGAGCGAAGATATGCCCGCGAAGTTCCGAACTGGGGAAAAACTGTGTAATCCGGGATGATCCTTGCAGAGGTCCGCCACCAGTTTCTCCTGGACCATCGGGGCAGTGTTCTCGATGGTATTAGCGTTTCACACTGTCCACCCCGGTTCTCTTTGCATACCGACGCAGACCGGTGATGCTACTTTCCATTGGTGCGTAACACTCGGCGGCTACGCCGTTTTCGCTGGAAAACCCAGATACCCGAGTCTGGGTTGACCACCAGTGAGTGGTTTCCCTGAGTGTGCCCCGGTGTCCACATCAAAGCAACCCCAGATCCCAACAGCATGTCTCCATCGATCATCAGCAAACCGCTCTTCGGGGATGTCTGCGAATTTTTCCGGTTGGTACCAGATCTGCTGTAACGGGTGGAGGTGGGGGAAGAATATCCCATTCCTTTCGTTGAACGATCAGTTTGGCCTTGGAAAAGTAAGCCTGACCCGGCCGATCGGGGCTGATTTCCGCTTGGGGTATTGTCGTCCCGATCAACCTCCGTACATCCTGGGTGTGTAGATGGTCATATGTCTTAAGTGATCACCGTGCCATAGCGATATGACAACAGGGTGCGACACTGAAAAACTCACCATATCTTCGAATCTGCTCGTCGAAACAGGGGGTGTTGGATGAATTCATATTCGGTGGGTTCATTCAGCAGTGTTCTGTCATCTGACAAGAACCTGCGGCTGACTGATTCCCTGATCAAAGAAGGAAACATGAAACCGCTGATTGTGCTCCTGACAGGAGGAATCATCAGACCAATCTGGTAAATATATGAAGAGGGCGGTGATTACCGTATCCAGTTGAAAGTGATCTGTCAATCTCACATTCAGAAAATAAATAATATTAAATGTCCAGATGGCAAATTCCCAGGTGAGGGGGTCCTGTATTGAAACGGTGTGTGATTGTCATACTCGTGCTGATCAACATGCAGTTTTTGTTGATGCCTTCCACAGGAGGCGCCCAAACGTCTGATGATCCCGGAGGTTTCCTCAATATCATGCCTCCGGGTCAAGACGGGACGGTAAACGTACTGGAAATGACCAAATTTCAACTGACCGGAGAGTATCCCAAGCACTTCAATGATCAGACCCGGATGTACGATTCCCTGGTGGATCGGATAACGGGGATCAGGGATGAAGAACTTGTCAAGTATTTCAAGGAAGCTGCCTTCGGTGTCAAAGGGAAAGTGGAACGTACCTATTCCCCGGCGAAAGGAGTAACGGTTCAGCGCGATGAATTCGGCGTCCCCCACATCCAAGGGAAAACCAGGGAGGCCACGATGTTTGCCGTGGGATACGTGACCGCGGAGGACAGATTGTTCCTGATGGATGTGCTTCGCCATCTGGGACGGGGGCGGCTGAGCGAATTTCTCGGGGCCAGTGAAGCCAACAAGGAGATGGACAAGGCCCAGGTGAAGGTGGCCCCGTACAAAGAGGAAGAATTGACCCGTCAGGCCAACGAGCTTTGTCTTCAGGGAGAGGAAGCAGTCCAGGTCTGCAAAGACATGAAAGCCTACATTGACGGGGTGAACGCTTTTATACGTAAAGCGCGAATGAATCCCAACTTGCTTCCCGCGGAGTATCCTGCCCTCCAGCAGATTCCGAAAGAGTGGAAGCCCGAGGACAGTGTGGCCATTGCCAGTTTGGTCGGCGGGATATTCGGGAAGGGCGGTGGAAACGAAGTGGCCAGTGGCCGATTTCTGTCCCAGTTAATGCAAAAACACGGTTCCCACAAGGGACGGGCGATCTGGGAGGATTTCCGGAACGCGGAGGACGTGGAAGCTCCAGTGACGACGGATAAATCCTTTCCCTATAACCAGCCTTCTTCCGTCGATCCAAAATCCACGGCCATACTTGATTTGGAAACCGTCGGCAAAACATTGGAGGAGATGAAACTTCCGAAGATGGTGGCGGACGGCCCATTCGGTCCGATTGACTTGAGGGCGCCCAGGGGGATGAGCAATGCGATCCTGGTAAATGCAGAACACACCAAAGCGGGACGTCCCATCGCCGTATTCGGTCCTCAGACAGGCTACTTCAGCCCCCAGCTGCTGGTGGAGACAGATGTTCACGGACCGGGGATTGATGCCCGGGGAGTGGGTTTTGCCGGGGTCAACATGTATGTGCAACTGGGGCGGGGACGGGACTATGCCTGGTCGGCCACCTCCTCCGGAGCGGACAACGTGGACCAGTGGGTGGTGAAACTTTGCGAGCCGGATGGAGGCAAACCCACGATGAAATCCCAGGGTTACTGGTACAAAGGGGAATGTCGCCCCATGGACGTTTATACTCACCGGCAAATCGCGAAACCCACGGTCGCAGGAATTCCCAAGCCGTCCAAAGACAGTTTTATCTTTGACATCAAGGTGGAACGGACTGTCTACGGCCCTGTCAATGCCCGGGGAACCGTCAAGGGAGAGCCGGTGGCTGTAACCACCCAGCGCTCCACTTACGGAAGAGAATTG
This sequence comes from Polycladomyces zharkentensis, assembly GCF_016938855.1. Lineage (NCBI taxonomy): Bacteria > Bacillati > Bacillota > Bacilli > Caryophanales > Thermoactinomycetaceae > Polycladomyces > Polycladomyces zharkentensis. The sequence goes on from NZ_JAFHAP010000009.1 coordinate 38,359, forward strand.
AACAGCGCTCTCGGCTTTCGCCGGATCAATGATCCGGGGTTTATGAAGGACGGTTCCGCCTCTTTTCTGAAAGCGTTCGATAAAGTGGATTACACCTTCAATTGGTTTTACGTGGACAAAAGGGATATTGCATATAAGCACTCTTGCTTGTGTCCAGTGCGGGACCCCAGGACAAATCCCGACCTTCCTTCATGGGGGACGGGGGAGTACGACTGGACGGGAAAATATCTGAAGCCGGAGCAGCAGCCCCATGACATCAACCCCAAACGGGGATACTTTGCCAATTGGAACAACAAACAGGCTCCCGGTTTCCGAGCCAACGATGCGAATTTCAGTTACGGTCCCGTTCACCGTTCCCTCCATTTGGACAAGCGGTTGGCGGAGATGATATCCTCCGGAAAGAAACTGACCAAGGCGGACATGGTGAACATCATGATGGACGCAGCGACGGTGGATTTGAAGGCACAGGAGGTTTATCCGTGGGTGCTGAAAGTATTGGGAGAAAAAGCCCCCGGTAATGATCCCGTACTTCAGGAGATGAGGGACCGGTTGGCTGCATGGGTGGAGTCCGGGGGACACCGGCGTGATTCATCCCCCAAAGATGGCATTTATGATGATGCAGTGGCCGTGGCGATCGGGGATGCTTATTTTGAAAATCTGACCACGGTGATGTTTGAAAAAGCCCTGAGTGGAACGAACTTGCCCAATGTACTCGAGGATTCGCCGCGGGGCGGTTTGGGTTCGGCTTTTCTCGAGGGTTATTATTCCTATGTAAACAAGGATCTGCGTCAGCTTCTGGGTGAAAAGGTGAAGGACCCCTGGCACACGGTTTACTGTGGTGACGGAAATCTATCCTCTTGCAGGGTGGATTTGTGGAAGGCGATGAGAATAACGGCAGACCTTCTTCGTGAGAAATACCATTCCGATGTCGTGGAGAATTGGGTGTATGATGGCTCTCAAGATGCCATCAAGCAAAAGCCCATGGGTCTACTTGCCGCACCGGACATGCGATGGGTAAACCGGCCCACCTTCCAGCAGGTGGTTCAAGTGGGTGTGAAAAATCCGGGGGAATAAAGAGAAAGGAGCATTAGCTTGCTGATCAAATGGATTGTGTGCCATGTGCCGGAGGAAAACAGGGAATTCTTCTCTCAGGCACAACAGCAATGGTCGGCATTGCGGGATGTCCCGGGGTTTGTGGCTCAATTTGGCGGATGGAATGCAGCTGATCCCGCTGAGGCGTGCATTGTCGGATTGTGGAAGGATCGGGACAGCTATACGGCGTTCATGGAAAAGATCCATGATGAGATTTATGTATCCGGTAGGCAACAGGAGACATTTGACCGTATTGCTGTAACCATCATGGAAGAAATCTTGCCAGTCGGACATCTGGAAAGGTTGTGTTTAGGAGGATGGATGGAAGCGGAGCTGATCCGCGTTGCGGACTGCCGGGTATTGCCGGGGAGAGAAGATCATTTTCTCCAAATGCAGCAGGAGGTATGGAACCCTGCCATGGAGCAAACCGACGGTATGTTGGGCGGTGTGTTCGCGGGGGACGTATCGGCACGGCGCTTTCTTACCATCACTTGGTGGAAAAGCGCGAAGTTGCATCGGGCATATGTGAAAAACCATGTTGCGAACCTGCGGGAGCAAGCGCAGTTGGATCTAGATATCGAACAGCTTGTCGGGTATGAAGTGTGGTGTAAGCCGAGTTGGCGGGTGACGGCGACTGTACAATCTGCCAGAGGAAGATGAGCGATGAGCATGGGTGGAAAAATGTGAAAAAGATTCCTCGTGTCCGATCTGAGTGTTGCAGAGGGAAATGAGATGGCCATCTATTCAGAGGTTGTAAAGCTATTGCAAATGATTGAGAACTGGCAACAGACGGATGAGCAGACATACCAGTGGCTGTGTCATCGCATTGAGCAGTCTGTTGCCCATGCCCAACATTCGGATATAAACGACCTTTACCGGATCGTTAATCTGAAATATGAAAAGTTGTTGGAGTTACCTATGAAATTGATGATGCTTGTATTCAAAACAGGCGTTGCAGGAGCAAGAGGGAAAACGGTCTCCCGGAATCAGGAATGTCAGCAGTTCTTAATTATATTTGTATAGAAATACAATCATAAAGGGCAGGTGAAATGATGAATCGTTTTGTTTTATACTTTTTCCTTCAAAAATCGCAGGGAAGGAACGACGAGAATATGGTTGGCCGAACCACCGTCCAATCATGCCCAAACAGTGACGGAAATTGAGACCAACCGAAAGCCGCAGAATCAATCTGCTGTAAATCACACCGAGAACCGTATATCTTATTATGAATTGCAAAAAGGTGATTCGGTCAATAAGAAGTATGAAATCGTACTTCACCCTTCTCCATACGATGCCCAAACCGTACTCACAGAAGAACAAAGGAAATTCTACCTTCGTTCCACACCCATAGTGGAAATCAATGACGAGGTCGAAAAGATTGCAAAGCAGTTGTGCCAAAAGAAAAAGGAAGATGAAGAAAAAGCATACGCAATTTTTGAATATATCCGTGACAATTTCGATATGTTTATCCCCCCAAGGAACGCGGAACATCCACTTTTTTAAAAACTCGAAAGGGCGATTGTGCTGAAATGTCTTTTTTATATGCCGCATTGTGTCGTGCACAAAATATCCCCTGCCGGATCGTCGTGGGGGCTTGGGCTGCCGGAAAAGGAGCATACCATGTCTGGAATGAGGTGTACTTGGAGGAAAAGGGTTGGGTTCCTGTCGATATGACGATGGCAAATACATTGAAAAGAGGGCCTTGGAGATATATCACGGGATTATTTCAAACTCTTACCCCAAATCAATACTTTGGCAAACTGGAGGATCAACGAGTGATCTTTTCGGTTGAAACCGATTTGGAACCTGATCCGACATATCCGACACATGTATTGCATGATCCAGCTTCGATTTCCAAAAAAGAAATATTACGCATAGCGAAAAGGGATTTGTATTGGGGAAGGGAGCTGCTTGACTGAAATATTCCCTATTTGCAACCCATCTATCTCCATATTGAGAAGGCTGGCGGATTGGTTCGGTCGGGTCAACATTGTTCCAAAAGACATTTTTTCATTCGTCAGTTTTCGGAGCAAGCAAATGTTTATGTACGCGGCGTTTTTCTTGATCGTTGTTTGGTTACTGGCGAAGACGTTATTGGTTTTATTTGGGAAAAAACCGTTTTTGTTGAGGATTGAGGGCTTTAGTGATGTTGCGATTGATGTTTCCATTCTCGGTTTTGCGTTGTTCTCTTTGATAAGAAAAGAAAGACCGATCGTTTCACTGATGATCATGGCATATTGCCTTATTTTAATTTTCAAATGACGGGAAATATAGACTTTTTATATTTTAAAAGGAACCGATTCCCGTGGTTGGGAAGTCGGTTCCCTTTTTTATCATCTTAATGATCTTAAGGTTGATAAATGTCCCAGGCGAATTTGATGGATTCTACTATGTTGTTGGCGATCGTTTCCGCGTCCAAATTGTTGGTGGTAATTTTGGAATTATGCAGGGAATAAGCTTTTCTTCTCTTGAAAAACAGGTCTTCAATCTCATGCAATGTTTTGTTTTGCAGAAGGGGACGGCTGTCGATGATCAATGGAAGTCGTTCCTTCCAAGATTCCCAGGACAGATCAAGAAAATACACAATGCATTTGGACAAACAAACCTTTCGCACTTCTTCTTGCAGATAAGCGCCTCCACCCAAGGAGATGATCTTCAAAGTTTGGTGAGTGCAAGTATTGACGATGAATTCCTTTTCCATTCGCCGAAATTCCGCTTCGCCCATTTTGCGAAATATTTCGGTTATCGGCATACCGTAAATTTTTTCTATTTCCCGATCAACATCAATAAAGTCACGATACAGTTTTTTGGCCACCAATTGGCCGACCGTTGTTTTGCCGACTCCCATAAACCCTATCAATACAATATTTTTCTCACGAATCGGGATTTCTGACACATCTGACATATAAGACTCACTCTCTTCTCAAAAAAACATATTTGTGCTTAGGATAGCAGGTTGAAAAACCCGGATCAATGGTGAAGTGATGCGCAGATACGGTTGTACAACAAAAAAACCGGGAGTTGAAAACTCCCGGGAGGTTATTATTGACAAAGTCCGCTGGCACCGCTCAGTAGCGGCAGCGAGTGTCGCTCGACGGAAAATTCGTACCCGATACCTAAAAGAGGGTGGCCGTTTTCCCACGAGTGACCTTTGAGCTCGGCGAAACAGGAGCGAGAGGGAAAACGGTACACCCGGAATAACAAGTCTCAATTGTGTTAAGGACTTATCTTATTTGACCTCTATCTGTACCGCCGTTGCTTGATCCGTGATCATCTTACCGCCGGGCGTCACAGGAGTTTCGGGTGGTTCAATCGGTTCCAGATCGGTGAGCAGGAACACGTAGGCGAAAATTCCGATAAGCAGCAAAACGGCTGCCGTCAGAAAAGCATACATGAAAGAGCCGGTTGCATCGACAATAAATCCCGTGATCATCGGGGCAAAGATGGCCATCGCATTGTTTCCGAAGGTTAAAATCCCGATCAAAGTACCCACTGTACCCTTTGGTGCGATAAATGTCGGAATGCTGTAGGTGATCGAAGAAGTAATCACCAGACCGCCGATGGCAACGGAAATCCAACTGACTGCTATAACCGGGTTATGGGTAAACGCCGCGCCAATGACTGACAAACCGAGAAGCATACCGATCACGAGAAAGGTTTTGCGTACCCGTGTGGGATCATATCCCTTGGAAACCAGACGATCAATCAACCAACCGCCGATCAACAGCTCCGAAACAGTCCCCACAAGCCAGGGTATTGATGCATACCAACCGGATTTCAATATCGACATGTTCATCTCTGTTGCGAGGTAACCGGGAAGCCAGGTTAGGAAAAGAAACCATGAATACCCATATGCTGCAAATCCGATAAATGCTCCCCACACTTTGCGTTTGGTTAATAGAAAACGCAGATTTTTCAACAGACTGCCCGAGGAGTCGCCTTCGGTTTGTGCTCCCCCTTCGACGATATAGGCATACTCTTCTTTCGTCAGTTGTTTGTCTTCATGAGGATCACGGTATAAAATCCAAAACACGACCGCGTAAAACAGACTGAGAATCGCCGTTGCCAAGAAACCGCCACGCCATCCCCACTCGGTAACCACCCAAGCGATCAGCGGCACGCCAATGGCATTCGACAACTTGGATTGTGCGTCAAAGAGTGAAGTGGCCGTACCTCGTTCTTTCTTTGGAAACCAATAGCCCGTTGCCTTTGCTGCCGCCGGAAAATACGGGGCTTCCCCGATGCCCAGCAGGACGCGGGACAAGATAATCAGTCCCTTTCCGCTGACCACTGCAGTAATCAGACAGGCTAACGACCATATGATCGTTCCGATTCGGACCACCCATTTGACGCCGATCTTGTCCAGCAAGGCACCTGCGGGAATTTGCAGAATGGCGTAGGACCATGCGAACGCAGACAAAATTATGCCGATCTGACCGGCGGTCAGATGAAATTCTTCAGACAGGGGCTTTACAGCGACGGACATATTGATTCGGTCAAAGTAATTGATGATGACACCGACGGCAAGCAGGGATGCAATCAACCAACGTCGTTTTTTCATCCTTTTTCACCACCGCAAAGCGTTGTTTTTCCTACAACTGGTGTTCTGGGGACAAACATCATGGGAGAAGAAATTGCTTCACATTGTTCGCTCAACCAATGCGCTCCACATCAATCCAGTGTTGTAAAAATTCGATCAAATTCTGTTTTCCAATCGGAGTTGTATTCACGATTTTGTCAGAGACGGCCATTGGCGTTCTTTCTATTCATGACAGAAAAGGTTGAACTGTCTGAAACAAATTCGCTCATTTAATGGTTCACCTCCACAAAAACAAGATCCCAATTCGTAAACGCTTACAAAAAACAAACTTGATTCCGTATAGTGTAACACGATTACAATGAGTGGAACTATTGACTGTATTATAGCAAACGAAATCCATGTTGTCGATACAATATTTCGATTTATTAAAAAACACATGGTACTAAGGCGAACATCTACGGGATTTTATTGCCGAAGTGATTTTGACCGAACAAAAAATTTCGAATCAAAAAAATGCTTGAAAAGTGGAATAAGAGTGGATAAAATGAAACCGAAGGTTCCATTGGATGTAATTCGATTCCGTTTAGTGGAATATGGCATGATGATTGTAGGGATGAGGTGACAACAAACAGAAAACTGAGCCTCGATGCGTTCGTGGAGGAGATGATTGAGAAGAGGTGAAGATTCAGTGTCCGCTAAAACAAAGCCCCACGAAAAGGCTGAATCGGGATTGCGAACCGTCCAACGGGCTTTGGACATTCTTTACTGCTTTACCCTGGAACAACAAGAGCTTTCTCTGACGGAAATCGCCAATAAAATTCAATTGGCCAAATCCACAACAACCCGTTTGCTCTCCACTTTGGAACAAAACAATTTCATCGTGAAAGATCCTGATACTTTGAAGTACCGCCTTGGTCAGGGATTGTATTATCTGGGGTATATTGCAGGAAAGTCCATTGAAATCAAAGAACTTGCAAAGCCCGTCATGCAACGGTTGCGGGACGAATCGCGTGAAACCGTTAACCTGTACGTTTTGGAAAACGATTCCCGGGTTTGTATCGAACAATGTGAAGGATTGCAGTCCGTTCGCCATTTGGTAAAAATCGGGGAGAAGCTGCCGCTGTGGGCAGGTGCCGGGGGAAAAGTGCTGTTAGCTTACCAACCGGCTGATTTTCAAAATCGTATTTTCGAACAAGTGCCTTCCCGTGAGCGATTGGAAGCGCTTCAACAGGAATTGCCCCAGATCAAATCGGAACGATGCGCATCCAGTATCGATGAGCGGGAGGTGGGCTCCGCCGCTGTCGCTGCACCGATTTTCCATATCAACCACGAAGTGAAGGCTTGCTTATCCATCTCAGGTCCGACCAACCGGTTCACACCCGAGACGATCGATCGACTGAAGCAATTGGTCAAGAGAGGTGCAATGGCGATCTCAGAGAAGCTGGGATATCAGGAAAAGAGGTGACTGCATGAAAGGCAGAAGCGCATTGGATGCGTATTCAAACGGGAAAGCCTGGTGGACCACAGCCATCAGTGATATCAAAAAAAATCAGATTACGATCAGAGGTTATCCGATTGAGGAGCTGATCGGCGAACTTTCATACAGCCAAATGCTTTACCTGTTGTTGTGCGGGGAAGTGATCAGTCGAAGAAAGGCGGATTTGTTGGAGAGCGTGCTGGTGGCAGGGGCTGACCATGGTCCCAGAGCTCCTTCCATTGCAGCCGCTCGTATGGCGGCCACTTGCGGCATTTCGTTTAATTCCTGTGTGGCGACAGGCATGAACATGCTGGGAGATGTGCATGGTGGCGCTGTAGAAGATGCGATGAAGCTTTTTTATCAAACAAAAGAGTGGAGAGACGAACATCAATCCACTATCCAAACGGCGGTCGAGGAACAATTTACCCTGCTCCATCGACAAAAAATCAAGTTGCCCGGTTTTGGCCATCAGCTGCACGATGACGATCCCCGTGTAAAAAGGTTGTATCAATTGGCCCAAGAGCTGGTTGAGGAAGGAGAGATATCAGGTATTTATCTCTCGATCGCGCAAGAATTCAGAAGAAAATTGAAAGAGGCAAAAAACAAACCGATCACCATGAACATTGATGGTGTTTCTGCGGCCATTCAATGTGAATTGGGAATCCCGGCGGAAGCTGCGAAGGGAATCTTCGCCCTATCACGAGGAATGGGCATCGTGGCGCACGCATTTGAGGAACTGATGAATGGCGTTCTCATCAAAGGTCCTTGCCCCGACCAGGATAACCTGGTTCAATACAATGGCGCTTCCCTACGCCATTTGGTAAAGGGGGGAGAAACAGATGAGTGTAAAAGCGGAACTGTATATTGACGGAAAATGGGTCGGCTCGGATCGGCAGCTCGTCCCCGTCGTAAACCCCTACACCGGAGAGACGATCGGTCAACAAGTGCTGGCTACACCGGCCGACGTGGAGCAGGCGCTGCAATCCGCATTTGAAGCAAAAAAACAGATCGCGCAAATCCCCGGTTTTGAGCGGGCGAAAATCTTGAAGCATGCCGCTCGAAATCTGGAAGCGGAAAAAGAGCGGTTTGCCGGATTGATTTCGATGGAGCTGGGAAAACCGTTGAAAAATACGTTGGATGAAGTATCGAGATCCATCGAAACACTGGAGTTGTCCGGGGAAGAAGCCAAACGGCTTCATGGTGAAACCATCTATGGAGATGCATCCCCCAGGGGCACGGATGCGATGGCTGTGACGTTCCGCGTACCGGTTGGCGTTGTTGCCGCCATTACACCGTTTAACGCCCCTTTGAACTTAATCTGTCATAAAATCGGCCCGGCTTTCGCGGCCGGAAACAGCGTGATCCTCAAGCCGGCACCGCAGACGCCTTTCATCGCCGTGGAGTTGCTGAAATTATTGTTAAAGTCGGGATTTCCCGAAAAGGGGATCAATATGGTGCTGGGCGGGGCCGAGATTGGGCAACAAATCGTCAAGGATGATCGGGTGAATGTCGTATCTTTCACCGGGGGAGTGATGGCTGGGCGGAATATCTGTGAGACGGCCGGTATGAAAAAAGTACTGCTTGAACTTGGTGGAAATGCGGCCACGATTGTGCACGAGGATGCCGATTTGCAGTATGCCGCCCGTCTGTGTGCCGCAACAGGCTTCAGCAATTCCGGACAAAGCTGCATTTCGGTCCAGCGGATCTATGTACACCATTCCGTTGCCGAACGATTTACCGAATACTTGCGAAAAGAAGTGGAGCAGTTAAAAATCGGAAATCCCCTGTCAGAGGACACCGATGTGGGATGTATGGTCGATGAGCGGGCTGCCATCCGGGTCATGGATTGGATTGAAGAAGCCATAGAATCCGGGGCTGAATTGATCATCGGCGGAAAACGGTCAGGAGCAACGGTAGAGCCGACAATTTTATTCAATCCGCCCCGCGATGTAAAGGTAGTGTGCGAAGAAGTATTTGGACCGGTCGTTTCCATTATTCCGTACCAAACCATCGAACGGGCGATTGAGGAAGCGAACCGTTCCCTGTTTGGACTGCAAGCCGGAATCTTTACCAACCGGATTGATTTGGCCTACAAGGTCGCCCGCCAACTGGAAGTGGGAGGTGTCGTGATCAATGGAACATCGAACTTCCGACTGGATCATTGGCCTTATGGGGGCGTAAAACACAGCGGGATTGGACGTGAAGGTCCGCGTTATGCGATTGAGGAGATGACGGAAACGAAAATGATTGTTTTAAAGATGCCGACTCCTATATAAAAGGTGGTCTTGATGGAACGAACAAAGAAGGTCTCAATCAGAGGAAAATCCTTGGGAACAACGCAACCGCTCATTTGTACCCCGTTGGTCGGAAGCGATACGGATCAAATCATGTCAGAAGTGGCGAAGATCCGCCCAAAAGAGCCTGACATGGTTGAATGGCGCGTCGATTTTTTCAAGAATCTGGGGAATACGACGGCAGTCATCGAAACAGCGTCCAAGATTCGGGAAGCATTGGGCCGGATTCCGCTTTTGTTTACGATTCGCTCCGAAAAAGAAGGAGGGCAACCGATCTCTTTGACGGAGAAAGAAAAGATGCAATTATATGCAAAAGTATGCGAAAGCGGGAACATCGATCTGATCGACTGCGAACTGTTTCACGATGATGAAGAACTTCTCTGGCTTCGCCAAGTGTCAAAGGAATATGATGTTCGTTTGATCCTGTCGTATCATCATTTTCATCTCACGCCCGGCTATGAAGAAATTCTGAACAAGCTATTGAAAGCGGAATCATATGGGGCAGATATGGCCAAAGTTGCCGTGATGCCAACTTCAACCGATGATGTCTTGGTTTTATTAAAAGCAACGCAAGATGCGCATAAACAGATGAACATCCCGATCATTACCATATCCATGGGGAATTTGGGAGCGATCACTCGTATGATTGGTTGGTTTTTTGGTTCCTCCGTCACCTTTGCAGTGGGTGAAAATCATTCAGCCCCGGGGCAAATTCCGATTGACGATCTCAAAACAGTTCTCAAGATCATTCAAAGGTCAGCAGGTGTGTAATATGTGGGAGCTATACCTGAACAAGCCACATGATATGGTGTTAAGAAAGGTTGAAAGACAACCTCCTCTAAAAGATGATGAAGTGAAAATCCAGTTAATCTATGGAGGGATTTGCGGCTCGGATCTTCGCGTTTTCAAAGGGAACCTGAAGCACGCTTCCTATCCAATCCGGGCTGGTCATGAAGTGTTGGGTCGCGTTGTTGAGAAAGGCAAAGATGTCAAATATGAAATCGGCACGAGAGTGGTTCTTCTACCCAATACATTTTGTGGCGAATGTGATTTGTGCTCAGCCGGAAAAACCAATATCTGCAGGCACAAAAAATCATTGGGGATCAATACCGACGGTGGATTTATCGAAGAGTTGATTGTTCCGTCCAAATATGTTTTGCCGATTCCTGACGATGTACCCGATAACAAAGCGATATTGATTGAACCCTTTGCTGTCATCGTGCATGCGTTCAAAAAAGTCAACATCATGAAAGATCGTTCTGTTGCCATTGTGGGTTGCGGAAATGAGGGCATGCTGGCCGCCGTTTTGGCCCATTATTTGGGGGCGCATGTGACGGCAATGGATATTAACCCGGCAAAACTCGAAATGGTGAGGAATCTGGGGGATATACGAACAGCCCATCCCAATGAAATCAATGGCGAAACCTTTGATATCGTGATCGAAGCGGCCGGAACCAGGCAATCGATTGAACGGGGTTTGCAGATGGTGAATCCCGGAGGGGAAATGGTGCTGATTGGCATGACGCAGGAAGCCAGTTTTCCCGTCACGCATTTTGTCAGAAATGAGCTCACTTTATATGGATCAATTATCTACCATTATCCCTCCGACTTTTTGCAGAGCATTGAGTATCTGCGAGATCACCGCTTCAATGTCAACGATATCATCTCCAGAATCGTGCCATTTACCAAGTTTCGGGAAGCATACGAATGGGCTTTGTCAGGAGATTACGGAAAAATACTCTTGGATTTTAGGGGAGGGTGTGATGGATGAAACAACCGGTTGCCCATCAGTTCGTCAGATACCTTGAAAACCGGGGAATCCAACATATTTTTGGGCTGTGCGGACACACCAATATCGCGGTGTTGAGTGCGTTGGAGAACAGTACGATCAAATTTGTGAATACGCGCCATGAACAGATTGCGGCACATATGGCCGATGGATACGCCCGGGCGAAAAAACAAACCTCGGTTGTCTTGACTCACTTGGGACCGGGTTTAACCAACGCTGCAACAGGGGTTGCCAACGCGGCCTTGGATTCGATTCCCATGGTTGTCATCGCGGGAGATGTGCCCAGCCATTTCTATGGGAAACATCCTCATCAGGAGATCAATCTTCATGCAGATGCTTCCCAATATGAAATCTATCGTCCCTTTGTCAAACGCGCTTGGCGTGTCGATCGCCCGGATCTGTTTCCCGAAATCATGGAAAAGGCGTTTCAGTTGGCGGAAAGCGGAAGACCGGGCCCTGTTTTGGTATCCGTTCCGATGGATATTTTCTCGAAAGAAATCGATGTTGCCTTGTTCGATCGATTGAAACATCACACCAAACACCTGCACAAGCCATCCATAGATGATGAAACCGCCAGACAAATCATCGAGAAATTGATCGAAGCGAAACATCCTCTGATCTATGCCGGAGGAGGCGTGATATTGGCGGACGCTGCTTCCGAATTACGGGAAATGGTGGATCATCTCAGCATTCCGGTAGCTTATACCTTGATGGGGAAGGGAGCCATTTCTGATGATCATCCCTTCGCTTTGGGGATGACGGGTTTTTGGGGGACAAAGTTTGTGAATGACACCTGCCGGAATGCGGACCTGATTCTGGCGCTGGGCACCCGTTTTTCAGAGGCAGACTGCAGTTCCTGGGAACCGGAATACACATTTCATTTCCCAACGACCAAGCTGATACACATTGATATTGATCCGAATGAAATTGGAAGAAATTATCCGGCGGAGATAGGAGTTGTCGCTGATCTGAAGCAGGCTCTCACCGTTCTGAACCGTGTTGCCAAAGAAATCATTCCGGGTGGGAGACAAAATGAAGCATTCAAACGAAAGATCGCTGAATATAAAGAAGAGTTCAGAAACAAGATTCGAGTACACGTTGAGGATCATTCCTATCCGATGAGACCGGAACGGATTTTACAAGAGGTTCGTGAGGTTTTGCCAAAAGATGCGTATATCACGACTGACGTCGGTTGGAATAAAAACGGAGTGGGACAACAGTTTCCGGTTTATGAAGCTGGCACGATCCTTACTCCCGGCGGTTATGCAACGATGGGATTCGGTGCTCCGGCTGCCTTGGGGGCCAAGATTGCTCAGCCGGATAAAGTCGTGGTTTCCTTGGTGGGAGATGGTGGGTTTGGACAAAACCCTTCGGTACTTGCGACCGCTGCGGAAGAAAACATCCCGGTGGTTTGGGTGGTGATGAACAATTTTGCCTATGGGACGATCGCAGGTTTGCAGAAAGCTCATTACGGCACAACGCATGGCACGGTATTTCAGAGAGACGGAGAGCCTTATTCGCCGGATTTTGCAGCCATCGCAAAAGCGTACGGAGTGGAAGGGGTAAAAATCCAATCTGCGGAAGAGTTTAAACCCGCCCTTCAACGGGCCATCGCATCCAATCAACCGTTTGTCATCGACGTGGCCATGCTAAACGAACCCGTTCCTACCGCAGGGCATTGGAATATTATGGATATTTACTCTCCCCATAAAAAAGTTCATCACGTTTCGGTATCCCATTAATTCATCATAAAAAATCAGGAGGGTAACAAAATGAGTAACCAAATCAAGGAAAAGGAAGAAATGAAAATCAAAGTGTTGGATCAATTCAAGGATGCCAAAACATTGTGGCTCGGATTGGAACAGCCGGAATTGAATCAGATCCGCAAGGTATTCCAACTGATCACCCCGGAAACTGTAGGTTCAAAGCACATCATGGCGGGAATCACCATTTTTTCTCCGGGAGAAGCGAGTTCTCTTCACAACCATCCAGGTTCCGAGGAAATGGATGTGGTGATCAAAGGTTCCGGAGAAGTCGTCGATGCGACCGGCAATCGACGTCCGTTTAAGGAAGGTGATTTCATGTTTATTCCGGAGGGGGAATATCACCAGCATGTCAACACTGGTGATGAACCGCTTTGGTTATTGTGGTGCTACAGTCCGCAAGGATATTTGCCGAAGGATTGAATCAGAAGGGGGAGCTCCCCCCTTCTGGAACATGATGAGGAGAGAATGCGATGAGTTCCACATACAGTGGATTATTCAGCTATTTTGGCGATGATGCCCTGACCTCATTGTTGGCATCGAGGCTCGCTCCATCCCGGAAAAAGGGGAAGAAGCTGATACTACGAAAATGTCGGGTATGAAATGAAAAAATGATTGAAACCTGCCGTGATACCAAAGAATTGGTATTGTTGCCCGGACTTGTCGATCAGCATACTCAACGAGCGAAAGAGGGAGGACGATGAGCCGATTAGCGTTGGAAGGAGTAAAAGTACTCGATGTCTCGACCATGATCGCTGCCCCGTTTGGTGCGGTATTGTTGGGGGATTTCGGTGCAGATGTCATCAAAATTGAAATGCCCGGCAAAGGGGATACGCTTCGGCACGTAGGTCCTTTTTTCAATGATGAGCCGTTACGCTGGCCCGGTTTGTCCAGAAATAAAAAATCGTTGACGCTCGATCTGCATAAACCGGAAGCTATCGAAATCTTTAAACAGTTGGTCGAGAAAGTGGATGTGTTAATTGAAAACTTTCGCCCCGGTACATTGGAGAAGTGGGGAATTGGATACGATGTTCTAAAGGAAATCAACCCTCGATTGATCATGATCAGAGTATCCGGATATGGACAAACGGGACCCTTTCGGGAAAAAGCGGGCTTTGGGACTCCCGCTACAGCCTTTAGTGGATTTACTTATCTCCAGGGTTATCCGGATCGGCCTCCCGTAAGCCCTCCCTTTTCATTGACGGACTATATTACCGGGATTTATGTTGCCTTTGCGGCTGTTACCGCCCTCTATCATCGCGACGTTCATCCGAATGGAAGCGGCCAAATGGTGGACATTGCCTTGTACGAATCCGTTTTCCGAATGATGGAATTCTTGATTGCCGAATATGAAAAACTGGGCAAAGTGCGAGAAAGATCACCTGGTTTAAGTGGACATTCCAGTCCGGCGGGTACGTTTATGACAAAGGACGGGCACTGGGTCGTGCTGGTAACCAGCACGGATTCGACTTTTGAAAGACTTGCGAAAGCGATGAACAGAGAAGACCTGCTCTTAAATGAGAACTTTTGCACCAATGAACAGAGACTGAAACACCACGACGAAACCAATCAGATTGTGGCGGACTGGATTCGATCCTTGCCGAGAGATGAACTGTTACAACGCCTGGATGAATATGGGGTTCCTGTCAGTCCCATCTTGAGTATTCAAGATATTTTCGAGCATCCTCATTATCAGGCGCGGGAAAACATCATTGAGGTTGCCCATCCTCGCCTTGGTAAGATCAAAGTTCCGGGATTTGTTCCGAAATTTGAAAAAACGCCGGGGAGCATTCGGCAGATCGCCCCTGACCTTGGGGAACACAATCATGAGATTTTAACCACATGGCTGGGATTGTCTGCATCGGAGATAGAAGAATTGAAAAAGAAAAAAGTGATCTGAATAGGGTAAGGCGGCCTTTTCCCAAGTCCCGCGCATCAAAGTATGGCCGGGTGGGAAAAGGTCGCATGTTTGTGGAAACGAACGTTTAATTCTCCAGCCAGTTGGTGTGGAAGACGCCCTCTTTGTCGATCCGCTGGTACGTGTGGGCGCCGAAGTAATCCCGTTGGGCCTGCAAAAGGTTGGCCGGCAGTCGCTCCAAACGGTAGCTGTCGAAATAGGCCAGCGCGGCGGAAAATGCCGGTGTCGGGATACCCGACTGAACCGCAAGGGTGATCACTTGACGCCACGCATCCTGGTAGCGCTCCACGACATCCCGGAAATACGGGTCGAGGAGCAGGTTGGCCAAGTCAGGATCACGTTCGTACGCTTCTGTGATATTTTGCAGGAAGCGGGCGCGGATGATGCAGCCGCCGCGGAAGATTTTGGCGATCGCGCCGTAGTCCAGGTTCCATCCATAGGCTTCGGATGCCGCGCGCATCTGGGCGAAACCTTGGGCGTAGGAGCAGATTTTGCTGGCATAGAGCGCTTGGCGAATCCGCTCGATCCATTCTTCCTTGTTGTCGACCGCAACCGGTTTCGGCCCGCGCAACAGTTGGGCGGCCTTGGTCCGTTCCGCTTTCATCGCCGACAGGAAACGGGAAAAGACCGACTGGGTGATGATGGACAGCGGAACACCCAGATCCAGCGCGCTTTGGCTGGTCCATTTACCGGTTCCCTTCTGACCGGCCGTATCAAGGATCACGTCCACCAGCGATTGGCCGGTTTCCGGGTCCACTTTGGTGAATATGTCCGCCGTGATTTCGATCAGGTAGCTGTCCAGTTCGCCCTTGTTCCACTCGGCGAATACGCGGTGCAATTCCTCGTTGCTGAGGCCCAGCACCTCTTTCATCAAGTGGTAGGCTTCGGCGATCAGTTGCATGTCACCGTATTCGATGCCGTTGTGCACCATTTTTACATAGTGACCGGCACCGTCCGGGCCGATGTAGGTGGTACAGGGCTCCCCGTTTACCTTGGCTGCGATGGCGGTCAGAATCGGTTCCACTTGGGCAAACGCCTCACGGTCGCCGCCGGGCATGATGGCGGGGCCTTTCAGCGCTCCTTCTTCCCCACCGGAAATACCCGCACCGATAAAATGAAGGCCGCGGTCCGCCAGCTCCCGACTGCGGCGGATCGTGTCATGGAAATAGGCGTTGCCGCCGTCAATGACAATGTCCCCTTTTTCCAACAGCGGAACCAATTGTTCCAGTGTGCGGTCGGTAGGCTCCCCCGCTTTTACCATCAGAATGATTTTGCGCGGCCGCTCCAGCATGCCGACGAACTCTTCCAGGCTGTATGCCCCGCTCAGGCGCTTGCCGGCGGCCTCCTTCAGCAGTTGTTCCGTTTTCTCCGGTGACCGGTTGTAGACGGCAACGGAGAATCCCTTGCTTTCTATGTTCAATGCGAGGTTTTTGCCCATAACGGCCAATCCGATGACACCGATTTGTGCTTGGGACATGCTGCGATCATCCTTTCGTGATGAGACTCTTAATCTCATCTTCTCAAACTGCTCGGTCTTCGTCAAATCGGCATTCGGACAGTGGTACGACGCGCGTTTTCTTTACCCATTTGTAACCCAGCCACAAGAGAAGGAACAGCGGTAATCCGATATAGGACACCAAGATGCCGTACCAGTCGATGTGGTCACCGGTGAACGCTCCGTAGTTTTGTCCCGCGATGACGATGATGCACAGGACGAAGGCGAATAAAGGACCGAACGGATACCACTTGGCGACATAAGGCAAATCGCGCAGGTCCCGTCCCTGGGCGAGGTACGCCTTACGGAACCGGTAGTGGCTGATCGCGATGCCCAACCAAGCGATAAACCCGGACAAACCGGAGGCGTTGAGCAACCAAACGTAAACGGTTCCGTCACCGAACACGGAGGCCAGGAATGCAGTAGCCCCGACCAAAGCCGTCACAATCAAGGCGTTGACCGGCACGCCTTTGGCATTAACCTTGGCTAAAAAGCGGGGAGCTTGTCCATCTTTGGCCATATGCCACAACATCCGGGTGGCGGCATACATCCCCGAGTTGCCGGCGGAGAGCACGGCGGTGAGTATGACCGCGTTCATGACGGAAGCGGCGAAGGCGAGTCCCGCTTTTTCAAAAACGATGGTAAACGGACTGACGCCGATATTTTCCACACTACTGTCCACCAGCCGGGAATCGGTGTACGGAATCAACAGGCTGATGACGAGAATGGCCAGCACATAGAACAACAGAATGCGCCAAAAGACCTGCCGCACCGCTTTGGGAATGTTGACCCGCGGGTTTTCACTTTCCCCGGCGGCTACCCCGATCAATTCCGTGCCTTGGAACGAGAAACCGGCTACCATGAACACACTGAGTGCGGCCAGCCAACCGCCGTGAAACGGTGCATCCCCGATATGCCAGTTTTGGAAACCGATCTTCTGTCCGCCGATGATACCCAAGATCATCAACAATCCTGCGGCAATAAACACGATGACGGTGATCACCTTGATCAGCGCAAACCAGTATTCAGATTCTCCGTAGCCCCTGACGGAGAGGAGATTCAGTCCGACCATCAACATCAGGAACAACGCACTCCACAAAAGTGACGAACTGTGGGGGAACCAGAATTTCATCACCAGCGTCGCCGCGGACAGCTCGGCCGCAATGGTGATCGCCCAGTTGTACCAATAATTCCATCCCATGGCGAAACCCAGCGCCGGGTCGACGAAGCGGGACGAATAAGTGCTGAACGATCCGGAGACCGGCAGAAACGCCGCCATTTCCCCCAGGCTGGTCATCAGAAAGTACACCATCAACCCGACCACGAGATAGGCCAACAGTGCCCCGCCGGGACCGGCCGTGTGGATGGAATTGCCGCTGGCCACGAACAAACCGGTACCGATCGAACCGCCAATGGCAATCATGGTCAATTGTCGGGAACGCAACTGACGTTTCAGTCGGTTGGGCTCTTCTGCTTGCAAAGATGGTTTGGAAGTGACGTTCATATGTTCACACTCCTTTATAATAAAAAATGCCGTCGAAAGGCTCGACGGCATTGTATACCCGTATCACCTTCCGCCAAGATAGCGCTCCACGTCCGCTTTCAACGACCAGACGTGACAGTCCTGTTCCTGTTCGGAGACAGGCCCAGCCCGCGCGCCCAGAGCATGCGGCGCGGACTTCGGCGACTTTTCCTTTCAACCGGCTTCCTCGCTGTCTCTGAAGCTCGACCGGCCTACTCATAAAAGCCGCAACCTCTATCTCACCGCGGCGAGATGGAGAAGGCTATTCCATTGTCACACTCGTTCATGAGTATAACGAAATGATCGCGCCAGAACAATGGAATTTCCATCCATCTGAAAAGCCGGTCGTGAAATCGGGTGTGGCGTTTATGTGATCGGAGAATCGGCTCCGCTTCTCCAAAAGAGTGTGGCCGAATTCCTGTGAGCGATTTTTGCGTTCGTCAACAGGGGAAGGAGGGAATATGGTGCATGCCAACAGTCTTGTATATCCTGAAGCATGTTTGGTGAAATATGGTTTGATTGCTTTCTCGGTACGCTTCACCTGCTCCCTATCAGAGAAGCATGTCATGATCGCTCCGACCCGGAGCACAAGACGCGGGCAAAGTACGTTTCCACAACAGAAGTTCCCGCGATTTCATTCCTTGCCTCCGGGTCTTCGCTCGGTTGGGCTTTCTTCGCTCAACCGGGAAAGCATTTGCTCCCTCACGGATTTACCTGACACGCCCTGGTCATAACGAGTCGACCGCTTTTCCAAATCGCGGACGGTGTCACTGCGATCTGCTTCCCGCTCATTTTTGAACGTCCCCAACACCATGTCGAACATTGGATTGGTCACACCGTACCAATACTGTTCGTTTTTGAAATGGTGCCACAGGTGCATCTTTTTCATCCAACGGCCCCAGGGTGTGATCGGCTGGATGGGGCGGTGCGCCACATAGTGACACCATTCGTAATACAGAAGATAACCCAATACACCGGTGGTAAACGCGACCGTGAAGACGGTATCCCCCGATATGGCGTAAATGATCCCAGCGGCTGCAGCCACAAGGGGAAAACTGTACCATATCGGCAAAAACAACAGGTGAAGGGCGTCCGGGTTTTTGTGATGGTGATAGTGCAACCGTTGCAACAACCGCAACAGCCAAGGGTTTTTCGGTGGAGGGAGATGAAAGAAGAAACGATGAATCAAGTACTCGCTGAGCGCATATAACACCATGCCAAGCACCAATGCTTCCCAAACGGCAGCTCGATTGAGATGTGGCAGGGTGAAGGCGACACCGGCA
Organism: Polycladomyces zharkentensis; assembly: GCF_016938855.1. NCBI lineage: Bacteria > Bacillati > Bacillota > Bacilli > Caryophanales > Thermoactinomycetaceae > Polycladomyces > Polycladomyces zharkentensis. The sequence goes on from NZ_JAFHAP010000009.1 coordinate 57,532, forward strand.
GCGAAAACGATACTGGTGATCAGGATGTCGCGATGACCGAAAAACTCCCGCAGAAACCGGGTTTTCATCATCCCGTTTCATCCCCTTTTGATCCGGATTCACGTAAAGAGGTTGCCAGTAACGTCAGGTAGGATCGGACAAACCGGAAAAATGAGCGTTTCCGCCCATACAGGTTGGCCACCAATGTGCGGAAGGGGATGAGCTTGTTTTGGTACGGAAACCAGTGAACCTCCGAGGGCAACCAACCGCGGTCGATCAGCAGGGATTTTTCGTGACAAAAGATTCGGTATCCCTCGTCGCCATGGTAACGGCCGATCCCGCTTTCCTTTACCCCTCCGAACGGCAGGTATGGATTGGCGATGGAAAGGACGACGTCATTGATGACCACACTGCCTGTTTCCAATGATTGCGCCACCTGGCGGGCTTTTTCGATGTCACTCGTCCACACGCTGGCACTCAATCCGTAGATGGAATCGTTGGCCGCACGGATGGCTTCCGCCTCGTCCCGGAACGGCAACACACAGATGACCGGGCCGAATGTTTCTTCGCGCATGACGGCGGATTGGGCGTCAACACCCGTCAGGATAACGGGATGGACTCGAAGGCCGTCGGATTCCGGCCAGTCCCGGGGGTGAAGACCGCTGACCAGTTTCGCTCCACTTGTGATGGCGTCCTCCACATGACGGCGGACGATTTCCTTTTGCCGCTCGACCGTCATCGTGCCGAGATCGGTCTCATCCCCGCCGTCCAACCGCAATCGTGCCACTTCCTTTTTCAGCGCTTCCACAAAGGTATCGTGAATGGTCTCCTCCACATAAATCCGTTCCACCGACATGCACACTTGACCGCAGTTGGTGAGTGCTCCCCATACTGCACCTTTGACCGCCCTGTTCAGGTTGGCGTCGGCGAAAACAATCATCGGGTCTTTCCCGCCCAGTTCCAGTGTGGTGGGAATCAATCGTTTGGCGGCCTCTTGCTGAATGATTTTTCCCGTCTGTGCTGAGCCGGTGAAAAAGATATAGTCCGGGTGTTCCTCGATCAATCGGGCGCCCAATTTCTTTTCACCGATCGCCACTTGAACCACGCCTTCGGGAAATCCGGCTTCGCGAAAGAGGGATGCAATCCACGCACCGACCCGGGGGGTAACTTCCGACGGTTTGAGAATGACGGTGTTGCCTGCGGCCAGTGCCGCGATCACGGGGACCACCGACAGCTGGAACGGGTAATTCCACGGTGAGATCACCAACACCACTCCGCGGGGCTGATAGGTGACGAAGGACCGTTTGCCGATCAGGGAGATCGGCGTACGTACCCTTCTCGGTTTCAGGGCGTGTTTGACCCGTTTTTCTGCATGACGGATGGCGTCCAGCACCGTCAGGATGTCACCCGTGAGCGCTTCCACTTTTGGTTTGCCTGTATCCTGTGAAATGATCGCCGTTCCTTCGTCCATCCGGTCGACAATAAGGTGACGCAAAGTGCGTAAGTATGAGAGCCGTTCATCCATGCTTTTTTGTCGCCAACTGTCAAACGCTTCCCGGGCGCGACGCATCAGCTCTGCGCCCGCTTCCGGAGGTGTCAGCTCGATTTCCTTCCATTCCCGCGCTGGAACGGGATGAAGCGTTGAGGTTTCCATTGTTTTCCTCCTTGCTTTCTGATTTGTTTATGTTATTCTATTTATTCTGAAATGTTATGTCAATGTCTCCAATTGGATGTGGAAAACGGATATGGTGCACAAGAGAAGTTTAGTCTGTCTTCTCACATGGCGATTTTGTGCAATTGGGAAAGTAATAGATCAGCAAGCCCACGGCTTTAGCCTTGTTGTATTTGACAATCAACCACATTCTACAGGCGTTGATTTCTAGTGCCCGCCAACTGTCCAAAAATCCGGATCATGTGATCGAAGGTACACGCCGACGGTGAAATCAAGTCGTAAGGGTGGTACGACATATCCCGGCATTGGGACGGGATGTCGCCGCCAAAATGATGACAGTCTCACTGGTCGCTCATGCCCCGCGCTTTCCATGAGACGGAGCAAAGCGATCACGGTCGCTGACCGACTGCTCTGCGACGGTGCGTACGCGGCACAGATCAATGTGACTAGGTTGGCAAGAGGCATTTCCACAAATTCGAAAACATGCTGACACAACAAAGATGTCAGGTTGAAGGAAAAATCCGCGGGCTCCGAATTTCCGTCAAGACGGGGATTCGGAGCCGCTCCCGGAATCACGCTTTCAATCCAATATATAGACCACTCCCTGTCCGCCGTCAACGATCACCCTGTCCCCTGTCTTCAGCCTTGCGGTGGCGTTGCCGCATCCCACAACAGCAGGAATTCCCAGCTCTCTCGCGACGATGGCAGCATGGGAAAGAGGTGCTCCCACGTCCGTAATGATTGCTGCGGCTTTGGGGAAGAGCGGTGTCCATCCCACATTGGTCGTGGTGGCAACCAAAATTTCACCTGGCTGCAGGCTTTCTCCTTCTTCCGGACTTGTCAGAACACGCACCGTTCCTTCCACCCTGCCCGCTGCTCCGGCAAAGCCTTTGAGTGTTTCAGAATCGGTTTCCGTAACGGGAGGCATCGTGGAATCGTAGTAATCCGCTCTTCGGTTCGGATCTTCCGCCCACTTGAACGGATCGAACCGCCCCCGGATGATGGAGGGAAGTGGTGGCAGCGACTTGTATTTCTCGTAGGTTTCTTTTCTGGCCGGGATGTGCTTCAATGCCGCATCATCACCGGAAAGCAACTGCAACACTTCATCGATGTAGAGGAAAAACACGTCGTCCCCTATTCCCGTCAGTTCTCCCGCTTTGAGCGCAAAAGTGCGATTCACCCTGAAAACTCTCGTCCATTCTGAACGGACTGCTTCTCTGATTCGGGCACCTTCTCCTGCTTTTGCCAGTTTCTTCTCAATCCGTTTTGCCTTTTTGGGATAACGGTCGGCTAATCTCTTCCAAGCCTCTTCATATTGCGCACGTTGCTTTTTGAGCAGTCCTTCCACATCCACATTGGCCTTTTTGAAATCCTCGATCTGTTTTTCCAGCCAGTCTGATTCCTCAGCGGGATGGGGGATGGATAACTCAAACTCATGAGGCCCCCGATGGCCATACCGGATCAAGTATTCTTCACGGCTCATCTCCCCCTTGAGAACTTTGGATATGCCGATAACCGGCCCCAGGCTTTCAAGCGATGAGTCTCCCCGGAAGTTGGACAGCAGGGTATTCGCATCTTCTTTTCCTGTCAATTTGGTAAGTTCCTCTTTCAATCGCTTGGCCATCATGATTTTCCGGCCGCTTGTAAGCACAACCCATAAAGCTTTGACGTTATAGGGCCAGAGTTCATCTTTCCATAATGACACAGCAGCTCTTCCTTTGTCTTTACTTTTCCGATGTGCGCCGTCATCTTTCTGCACCATTCCGGCGTCTCCTTCACATGCTGCGACAATGATTTGGCAGCTTCCACCATCCGTTTGAAGCGGTACTTGATTCTTGGTGCCATGGCCTTGATTAGGCCGAGCCGCGAAAATGGGTAAACAGGGATGTTTATTCCCTCAGGCATTTCACCGAAAACGTCACTCACCATTTTTAAACCACGCTGAATACGAATACCAAATGTTGGAAAAACGGATAACAACAAACTGATATTGGTGTATGCTCTTCCGCAGATATTGCCGGAAACTAAATAATATCCGGGAATGGCAGTCTGTTCTTCGTCCAAGGCTCTGATGATGGACCAGCTGAGCGGAGTAAACACATCAGCAAAGGCCTCTCCCACGTTGGTATTGGTCCACAGGAAATCTCCGGTCCAAGAATCATTCCACTCATAAGTATCCGGATTGCCGGGCTTTAAGGTGGTAATCGGCCGGGACTGGAGGATATACAATTTCCCTTTCGCGACAGCCCATTCAATATCCTGGGGACTGCCCAATTCCGTTTCAAGCCTGTCCGCCAGTTGATATAGCTTCTTGGCATACTTCTTTAACTCATCCGGGCCATCATACTTTCCTTTCGGCCGGATCAGTTGAAATGAATGGGCATTGGCTTCACCCGATACAAGCTGTTCCCCCAATCCGTGGACAAAATTTCCTGTCATACTCGTGCGACTGCCGGTAATGGGATCAGCCGTGAACAATACGCCCGAAATTTCAGACTGCACCATCAGCTGAACGACCACGGCGATTCGGTGCGTCTGTTCAATCCCTTGAACGGAGCTGTATATTTTTACTCGCTCCGATTGTCTTGATTGGTAAACGGTATCGATCGCTTCCAGTACTTCTGCGTCCGTTTTTACATTGAGAACCGTTTCAAACTCTCCCGCAAAAGATGCCTGCGCCGAATCTTCACTCAAAGCAGAGGAACGAACTGCAAACGATGCTTCTTCATTGTTCTTTCTCATTTCATGCAAATATGCGAGTATCTCATTACAAGCTTCATCGCTCAATTTTCCTCCTTTGAAAGCGGACGGCAAAACGACAAAACCTTCCGGTACGGGATACCCGTTCTGAAACATGCTGGCGAGCATACCGCCTTTTCCGCCCGCATATGCCTGAAGCCCGGGAGTCAATTCTTGAAATCTTTTCACCATATCTGTCATATCAATCGGCTCCTTTTCTCAGGTAACAGAGGGTCTCTTTTGAGCGTGTCCGGTGAATACTGTCCAATGGCTTTCCCTGCTCGTTCCACCTGCGCCCTGCACAAGCAGGTCATGGCTCTGACCGTGCTGAGCGCAGGACGTGGGCAAAGTACGCTTCTCTCAGAGTAGTTGCCCGCGATTTCATTCCTTCGCTTTCAGGCTCTTCGCTTGACCGGGCTGAAAGCAAGTCACTCGACCGGGAACGCATTTGCCCATCGCGGATGTACCAGGCACACACCGGGCGACTGATATCACTTATAAAAGCATTTTTTTAATAGATCGATATAATGATCCATCTCTGCTAAAATTTCATCAAAATCAAGGTCGTTCAAAGAAAGCGACTTTGCCTTTTCCTGTTGTTGAGAAGAGAAACCTTCCATGGTCCAAATGATGATGTTGACGGCTCTTTTTGCATCAATGTCCTCCCTGAATTTGGACAAATCAATATCCCCGAATAATTCCTGATAACTCCTCGTGATCATTTCCTTGTTTCTGCGTTCCAAATCACTTTTTACTTCAGCAGCGTCCTCGAAATATGCTACTTTCATAAATTCAAATATCTCGGGATATCTCTTGATGAGTTCGATCTTAAGCAACAGCATTTCCCTGAATCGCTTCAATATATCATGCTCATTCAGATCGATTTTTGCAAAAAACTCGTTCATCACGATTTCTGAACAATAGTCATATAGATATAAAAACAAGCCTTTTTTGTCCTTGAAATAATAAAATAGAGATCCCTTCGAAATGTTCGCCTCTTTGACGATCTCATCCGTAGAGGCATTTTTAAATCCCTTTTGCACGAATTCCTTTATCGCTGCATTGACAATTCGGTCTTGCTTTTCAGGATTCAGCTTTAAAAACTTTGATGACATCCTTTTCCCACCTTACTTCGTCAATCGTTGCACAAAGAAATTGACTGGATCAGTCAATAACATGATAATGTGATTGACTAATCTGGTCAATGATGAATCATATCCGGAATCATGTCTATCAATTGTTTTGTGTTTTCCATAAAAGAAGAACTATCAAATCATTGTCGCATCCATCACTGCCAAAGATGCATCATCTCCATCCCGTGGCTTAGCGGAAATCGTTTTATAATGAAAGCGTCATCATGATTGCCTGACAAGGGGGGGCCGAATGAAGAGGCGAACCGTGTTTCAAATCACCGCGCTGGTTTTGGTGATCATCATGTTTACCGGAGCCTGCTCTTCTGAAGCGCCAATCGATACGAAGAGCAAAAACGCAGACAAGATCAATCCCAACAAGCTGGTCGATGCACCCTTTGAAGGATGGGTGGAAGGACTGCCCAAAATTCAAGCACCCGAAGGCTTTGATTGGAAGCAATTTAAGGGGGTACAAATCAATGTCATCTCCGAGAACACCCCACCATCTTCGGCACTCGCTGCCAATATTGAGAAATTTGAAAAAGTGACAGGGATCAAGGTCAACATCGAGCAGAGCGACTTGGGCACGGTTGTCGAAAAGGTGGGTCTCGACTTCAACGCCAAATCTGCAAAGTACCATGTCATTTACGCAGATCCTTATCAAATCCTCGCTAAGTATTCCGAACACTTCGTTGATTTGAATTTGTTCAACAAGGAACCGACGATGCCCCATATTCCCGGAGGTTTGGAAGACTTTGTTCCCACCCAGTTGGAAGTGCTCGGGTACATGGGAAACAAAGAAAAGCTGTTGGCTCTGCCCTACGATAACCCGACCATGGTGTTGGCCTATCGGAAGGATGTTTTTGAGAAGTACAAGGATTTGTTCATGAAGGAAAAAGGCTATGACTGGACGCCTCGGCCGGGTATGACGTGGGATCAATATTACGACATTGCCAAATGGATCAACCAAAAAGTGAAAGAAGGCGTCATCACCGAGGTGAAATACGGAACCGGTCATCAGGCCAAACAATATGATTCTCTGATGTGTGACTTCAGCAACATTCTCGCCGCGAACGGAGGAGATTATTTCGGAAGAAAGGATATTGGAACGATCGGGACAATCGATCCGGGAAAATCGGCGATGACATCCAAGCAGGCTCTTGAATCGGTCAAGTTTTACAATCAGTTGTTGAAAGAAGCGGCGCCGGGAAGCACGTCATGGGATTGGAACGGCTTGGCTGAAGCGTTCGCCGCCGGAGAGATTGCGATGGCACCTGAGTGGCATGAGTTTTCCGCGATGTTTGAGAACAAGGAGAAGTCGAAGGTAGCCGGGAAAGTCGGCTGGTCGCTTTTGCCGAAAGGAAAGGTGCGGAGTGCGAACATTTTTGGCGGAACCGGGATCGGGATCAACAAATATGCCAGCGATGATGAAAAGAAAGCGGCTTGGCTGTTCCTGGTCTGGGCCACGTCTCCGCAATCCCAGTACATGATTTTGAAATCGGATTTGGGCGGTTCGACGCCGACCCGTTCCTCCGTCTACGAGCTTCCCGATGTAAAAAAAGGGATGGAACCCGGAACAAAAGAATCCGAGGAAATGCCCAACCTGCTTTCCATGAAGTCCGTGTTGAAGGCATGGGAAGCCGAAAACGCCTATATGCGTCCGAAAATTCCCCAATGGCCGCAAATCGACACTTATGTTTTCACCGAACTTTCCAAGATGATCGCCGGCAAACAAAGTCCGGAACAAACGGTGAAGGCAATCACGGAGATGGTCGATGAAGCAACCGGAAACTGAAATTGATCGGTGGAGGGTGCGGCAGTCCGTACCCTTGCCCTCATTTCCATCGTGGAAGAAGGGGATTGGATGAGACTGGACATCAAAGTGAATGCATATCGAAAACCGCTTGAAACCGCGGGGACGTTGGTTCATGGACGAAGGAAAAAATGGTCGACGGAATTTTGGATGTTGCTTCCCTCCATGATTTTACTGGCGGTTATCAGCATCTTTCCGTTTTTGTACATGATTTACGCCAGTTTCATGGATTACTCGCTGTCCTTTGACGAACCGACATTCAACGGGATGAAAAACTGGGAGAAAGTGTTGACCAACGATACGTTTTGGGCCTCTTGGGGTCGTACGGCGGTTTATGCGTTGTGCGGTCTGTCGCTTGAAATGCTGATCGGCGTAGGAATGGCCCTGTTGATTTACGTACTTCCCAAGGCAAGGAATTTGATTTTGACATTGTGGATGATTCCGCTCTTTGTCGCCCCGGTGGTCGTCGGGCTTCTGGGCCGGTTTTTGCTCAATTCCACTTATGGTCTGTACGCTTGGCTGTTTCGGCTGATCGGTGTGGAAACCGAAATTTTGGGGAATGTTTCAACCGCTCTTCCGGCCATTATTCTTATGGACGTATGGGAGTGGACGCCCTTGATCACGATGATCGTGTTCGCCGGGTTGCAATCGTTGCCGGAGGAAGTGCTGGAAGCGGCGGAAGTGGACGGAGCCGGCTATGTCCGGAGGCTGATTCACGTTATATTCCCGTTGATTTCCCGTACGATTTTGCTCGCCTTGTTGATTCGAATGATGGATATCCTTCGCTTTGTCGACACGATCAAAATCACGACAGAAGGCGGTCCCGCCGATTCCACCAAGGTGATCGGCTATCACCTGATGGAAGTGGCTTTTCGATTCCAGGATTTCGGTTCGGCCGCCGCGTTGGGTTTGAGCATGCTCGTCGTCACCATCTTCCTGGGACAGCAATTCGTTCGATTCATGCGGAAGGGGGAAGAATGAATGGCCCCGCGTGTTCGAAAAATCGCGATGTACCTCGTCCTGTACTCCATTGCGGGGATCGCCTTGCTTTGGGCGCTCCTTCCCGTTCTCTGGATGTTGTTGTCGTCCCTTAAAACCCAAGCGGGGATGTTTTCGATGCCGCCCAAATTCATTTTTAAGCCGAATTTCGATACATTTGCCTATATGTTTTCGGAGCGGGGGAATTTCACCCATTTTCTAACAAACAGTGTGATCGCTTCCGGTGTCTCCACTGGAATCTCCCTGGTATTGGGCACGTTGGGGGGCTTTGCCCTTGCCCGTCGGAAGTTTAAAGGGGAAAAGCACATCTCCTTTTGGATCATCAGCACGCGGATGGCACCGATTCCCGCTGTGTTGTTGCCCCTTTACCTGATGTTTTCCAAGATGGGTCTCATCGGGACGATGACGGGCTTGATTTTTGCCTATACCACATTGAATTTGCCGTTTGCGCTTTGGATGATGATGATTTTCTTCAAGGAGGTTCCCGTTGATCTGGAAGAAGCGGCAATGATTGACGGGTGCAGCCGGTTTCAGGCGTTTTGGCGGGTGGTGATTCCACCGGCCGCTCCGGGGTTGGTGGCCACCGGCATCCTGTGTTTGATGTTCGCGTGGAACGATTTCCTTTTTGCTTCCGTCTTCTCCGGCCATGAAAATCAAACCATTCCGGTGGCAGCCACCCTTTTGATCACGCAACAGGGCATTGCCTGGGGGCAAGCCATGGCCACCGGAACCGTGATCATCACACCGATGGTGATTGCCGGATTGATCGTCCGGAAATATCTGGTGCGCGGACTTTCGATGGGGGCCGTTAAATAAAGGTTTTTGCGAAAAACGGAGAACCAGGATAATCCAGCGCGAGGTGAGAAAAGTAATGATTCCCACGACGATGAAAGCGGCAGTGTTGAAGAAACCATTGGAGATGGAACTCCGGGAATTGCCGGTTCCGAAGGTGAGCGGGGACGAAGTGCTCGTCAAGGTAATGGCGGTCGGGGTGTGCGGATCGGATGTTCATTACTACGAACACGGAAGAATTGGACGTCATGTGGTGGAACAACCGATCATTCTCGGCCATGAGTGTGCTGGGATTGTCGTGGCGACGGGGGACCGGGTCTCGCGGGTGAAGGTTGGAGACCGCGTCGCCATTGAGCCCGGTGTCACTTGCGGAACGTGTGCTTACTGCAAGGAAGGCCGCTACAATTTGTGTCCGGATGTTTCATTTCTGGCGACGCCTCCGGTTGACGGCGCATTTACCCAATATATCAAGCACCGCGAGGATTTCCTTTATCCCATCCCGGATGGCCTCTCTTTTGAAGAAGCCGCGCTGATCGAGCCGTTTTCGGTCGGAATCCACGCGGCCCGACGTGCCGGTCTCATGCCAGGTTCGGCGGTGGCGATCATGGGAATGGGACCGGTCGGGTTGATGGCGGTCGTTGCGGCCAAAGCGTTCGGCGCATCATTGATCATTGCGACGGACTTGCTGTCAAACCGGTTGGTTGCAGCGGAAAAATTGGGCGCCACCCATACGGTCAACATCCTTGAACAACAACCGGAGGAGGCGATCCGGGCCATCACCGGCGGCGAAGGCGTGGATGTCGCCTTTGAGACGGCAGGTCACCCGAAAGCCATCCAATCCGCGTTGGCTTCCGTCCGTCGGGGAGGAAAGCTTGCGATCGTCGGCCTTCCGCCGCAGGATGAAATCGGTCTGAACGTGCCGATGATCGCGGATCGGGAAGTGGATATTTACGGCGTGTTTCGCTATGCCAACGTCTATCCCCAGGCGATCCGGTTTTTGTCTTCCGGCATTGCGGATGTCACTCCGTTGATCACCGACCGTTATCCCTTGGAACAGACCCGTGACGCCCTTGAAAGAGCCAGGACACAGAAAGAGAAGAGCTTGAAAGTTTTTGTCTATCCCAACGGATTGCCAGAATGAAAGGAGAGAGGGAAACATGAAAACAATGAAAGCGGCTTTTTACGTTGCCCCCCGTCAAATTCGGGTGGAGGAAGTGGAGATTCCCTCCCCCGGTCCCGGTGAAGTGATCGTGAAGGTGGAATGCTGCGGGATTTGCGGGACGGACTATCATATTTTCGAAGGAGATTTCATCTCCCCGTATCCGTTGATCGGCGGGCATGAATTTGCCGGCACCGTTCATGAAGTGGGGGAGGGCGTTGACGGCTGGACGGCGGGGGAGCGGGTTGCCGTCGATCCTTCCGTTTACTGCGGCACGTGCAACCATTGTCGGAATCATAAGTGGAATCACTGTAAGAGTTGGAATGCGATCGGGGTTACGATGAACGGGGCTTTTGCCGAGTATGTGCGCGTTCCCGCCAAAAACCTGTACAGGCTGCCGGAGGGAATGACTTTTGAAGAGGGAGCGCTCATCGAACCGCTGTCCTGTGTCGCTTATGCGTTGAATCGGGTCCAGCCCCGGTTCGGGGAGAGATCGTTGATCTTCGGGGGCGGTCCGATGGGATTGATGTTGCTCATGGCGTTGAAAACGAGCGGGACTTCCGAAGTGGTCCTCGTGGATGTTTTGGAAGAAAAATTGGAAATGGCGAGACGTATGGGGGCCGACAGCGTTTACGTCAATGACCATTCCCTGAAAAGCCGTCTGGATGGCCGGTATCCCGACGGGTTTGATCTCGTTGTCGATGCGACGGGAATCCCGTCCGTCATTGAGGGTATGTTCCGTTTTGCCGGACCCGGGGCGCGCATCCTGCAGTTTGGTGTGGCTCCCACCGATGCGCACATTTCCGTCAATCCCTTTGACATTTACCATAAGGACTGGCAGTACCTCGGGTCGATGGCGTTGATGTTCAATTTTTATCAGGCACTCCACATGATTGAACATCAACGGGTGGACGTTGGGGCGCTGGTGACGAAAAAAATCGGTCTGGAATCCTTCGCTGATTATATGCGGGACAAAAAACACGCGAAGGATTGTAAGGTTTTGGTTTGTCCTGGACTTTGAGTTCGGGGGGAAATGGGCGTGCGAACGGAAAAGGATGGAGTTTTGGGGATCGATATCGGAACACAAGGGACGAAAGCATTGGTCGTCGATTCCGAAGGGAACATACAAGGAGTGGGGACTTCTTCGTATTCTTTCGAGATCCCCCGTCCGGGATGGTCGGAACAAGATCCCCGGATATGGTGGCAGGCTGTGATCAGCAGCTTAAAAATACTCCGGGAAAAGGGGATTTCACTTTCCAACATTCGGGCGGTGGGTGTAAGCGGCCAGATGCATTCTTCGGTCCTTCTCGGCGAAGACGGCGAAGTGGTCCGTTCGGCCATTCTCTGGAATGATGTGCGCACGACAGAGGAGTGTGCGGAGATCGAGGAATTGCTGGGAGAAAAACACGTTTATCGGATCACGAAAAACGCGGTGCTTCCGGGGTTTACCGCACCGAAGCTGCGGTGGATCCAAAAAAACGAGCCCGATCGTTACCGGGCAATCCGATGGGTGATGTTGCCGAAAGATTATATCGTGTTCCGCCTGACTGGCGAGCGATCGACGGATGTTTCAGATGCGAGCGGCACCGCGTTGTTTGACGTGGCCGGTCGCAAGTGGTCCGAGGCGCTCATGGAGGGGCTCGGGTTTTCTCGCGAATGGTTCCCCGCTGTGTATGAAAGCAAGATCGTCGTGGGACGGGTGACGGCGGAAGCGGCACGGGCGACCGGACTTCCCGAAGGATTACCGGTGGTGGCCGGTGCGGGGGACAATGCGGCGGCAGCGCTGGGAAACGGAGTATTTCATGAGGGAAAAGGGGTCATCAGTGTCGGTACATCCGGAACGGTGTTTGTGCCGCTGTCCCGTGTTCCTGACTTCGACGATCGGGAGGAACGGCTGAAAACGGTTCATCTGTTCTGTCATTGTGTACCGAATACATGGCATGCCATGGGTGTCACATTGTCCGCGGGCATGTCTCTCAGCTGGTTTTGCCAACAGTTTGGATGGCGTGATTTTGAAAATATGCTTTCCGGCGTCCAGGAAATCCCGCCCGGTTCGGACGGTCTGTTGTTCTTGCCCTATATAAACGGCGAGCGGACCCCTCATAATGATCCTTACGCGCGGGGCGTCTTTTTGGGAATCTCCTACCGCCACAGCGCAAAGCATTTCGTGCGGGCCGTAATGGAAGGCGTGGCGTTCAGCTTGCGAGATTGTTTGGAGTTGATCGAGAAGGTGACATCCTCTTCTCCAAAAGAACTGTATCTGACCGGCGGAGCGGTAAAAAGCCGATTGTGGAGCCAAACCTTCTCCGATGTGCTTAAGAGACGGTTGATCGGTTATGAAGACAGGGAAGGCCCGGCCTTGGGAGCCGCGTTTCTGGCTGGTCTTGGGATCGGATTGTGGAACAGTCCTGATGATCTTCCCCATCAAGTCGGGTCAATTCCCGTCATAACGGAAACAAATGCCGGGTCTGCAAGCGTATATGATCAACTGTATCGGGTGTATCGGCATCTGTATCCTTCCTTAAAGGAAACCTATCAAATTCTTCATGCGGCACAACAGGGATCGTGAGTCTAAGGTCATGACAGATCAAAATACGATGGAGATCGGCCCGGTCTTGTGTTACGTTAAAATCAAAGACCGGGTTCTTGCTTTCTGATACCAAAGTGCACGGGAGGAGATCGAATGGAGAACCGGCCCATCATTTATTCCCGGCAAAAACGGTTACTGCAAATCTTGTTGATCCATTCATCCCCCGTTTCTGTTCAGCAGTTGGCGGAGATGCTGAAGGTCAGTCTCCGGACGGTTCAACGGGAGCTTCAATCATTGAAAGAGATTCTTTCCTGCTATGGATTGAAGATCGTGCGAAAAACAGGCCATGGTGTCACAATTGAGGGGCATGAGAAGGATAAACAACGGTTGTTGGAAGATGTTCAGCAGATGGAGGCATTTCGGGTTTATTCACCCGAGGAGAGACAGGAAGGGATCATTTTCGATCTGCTTCTTACCGATGAACCGGTTAAACTATACACTTTCAGCCGGAAATACCATGTGACGGAAGCGACGATCAGTCTCGATCTTGATAAAGTGGAACCCTGGTTTGAACAAGCGGGAATGAAGTTGATCCGCAAACCCGGATGGGGAGTATGTCTTGAAGGGACGCAACAGCAAAAGCGGATGGCTCTTTCGAAGTTTCTCCATCAAGGAACAACATTTGAAGAGTGGCTTGCGTTATTTCAAACATCAGTGTATGGAGATCAATACTCGGAACATCCTTTGGGAGTCTTGATCCGCGATCGGTTATTGAAATTCATCAATATTCAGCACATATTGGCAGTGGAAAAAGCGGCCCGTGAAGTGGTGGGTCGCCACCATCACCTGGAATTGACCGACCGCAATTATGTGAATCTGGTGATCCACCTGTTGCTTGCCGTGGAACGGATGAAGCATGGTGCCGTCAGTGAGGAGCAAACGCCGCTGGCGATTCCTCCCGAAGCGGCTGACATGGTTCCGCTGGCTCGGGAAATCGTCTCCAGGCTGGAAAGCGCGCTTTCGGTTTCGGTCCCGGAGGTTGAAATCGGTTACATCGCATTGCATTTGTCCGGGGCTGCATTCAAACAGGAAGATCTGATGGAACATCCCGAAAATATGAAATGGATTGATCTGACTCAAAGTTTTATCCGAACCGTCGGACAAGAATTGGGAGTGCCCCTTCAGGGGGACGCCATTCTGTTTGAAGGTCTTCTTGCCCATTTGATTCCCGCTGTGAGCCGGTTGGAAAACGGTTTGCAGATCCATAACCCGATGTTGGAAGAGATCAAGGGACGGTATCCCGATGTGTTCCATGCCTGCCGGAAGTCAGTGGCCCTGCTTTCGGATCATTTTCCGTATGAAGTGCCACAAGATGAAATCGGGTATCTTGCGTTGCATGTTGGAGCTGCCTTAATCCGCAAACGGGAGGGAAGAAGATTTCGCACGGTGGTGGTTTGCGCCAGCGGCTTCGGAACGTCGACTTATTTAACCGCACGTCTGGAAAACGAAGTTCCGCATCTGGAGATTAAAGGGATTATATCGGTTGGTGAATTAAAAAAGTGGCTAAAGGAAAATGGCCCCGTTGATCTGATCGTTTCCACCATACCCATTCCCTTTGTCGACGACGAAAGGTTGGTAATCGTCCACCCCTTTTTGCAAAAGGAAGATTTGATTGCCATCGAAAGGAAAATGTCTCTGTTACGTCTCGATGATCATCCATTTCAGGAACCGAAAGAAGCGTCCCCTTCAGCTCTGTCCCTGGCCAAGTCCGGAGAGGGAGTGATGCAGATCTTGCACAATCTTCGGGTGATCGATGGGATCAATGTTTCAGGTTCCGTACTAAAGTCGCTGTATCAATTGTTCAGTAAGTGGAGTGCCATTCGCGATCCTGACACTTTATACCGCGATATTGAAAAAAGAGAGAAGCAGGGTGGATTCGTTTTAGACGATTTGGCGATGATTCATGCCAAAACAGAAGGCGTCAACGAGCTGTTAATGGCGGTTTTCCGGCTTCAGGCCCCGGTCGCCTGGCAGAATGACACCGGGGAAAATCGGTGGGTGACCACATTTCTGTTGCTCGCGGCCCCTCGAACCGCTCCAAAGGAGCACATCGATTTGATCAGTCAAATCAGCGGGGCGTTGATCGAAGACGACTTTATTGAGCTGTTGAAGCATGATTCGACAGCGAAAATCAGAAAGAGACTGGAAACCCTGTTGTCCGAGGCGTTGATTTCCAGAACCAATGAATGCCTTAAGGGAGTCCTTCGACCATGAGGAAGCTGGGCCAACTGTTGAGTGCAATCATATACCAAAACATTGCGGTAATCATCGCTGTTGGGATGATTCAGGCTATTTTTGGGATCTACGGTTGGTGGTATAATGACCGGATTCTGCTGTTGGTTCACCCGATTTATGAAACCTTGCTGCCTATTCTGCTGGGTTATACGGGGGGAAGGTTACTGGGCGGACAGCGGGGAGCGGTAGTGGCATCCATTGTCACGTTCGGACTGAGTCTGGCCAGCTCCGTTCCCAACATTATCGGGGCGATGATGATCGGCTTGGCTACGGGTTGGATGATGAATCGATTAGACCAAACCGTAAAAAAACACATTCCCATCGGATATGAGTTGTTGGTGACGAATGCCGTGGCTGCAATCGTGGCAGTGGTACTCACCGTGTTCTGTTTTTTGTTCGTTGGTCAAATGCTTTCTGCGGGGGTTCATCTGTTCAACCGTTTCATGGAACATGTGATCCATTCGGGATGGCTCCCGATGGCGGCCTTGATCATTGAGCCGGGGAAAGCGCTCTTTTTCAATAATGTAATGAATTACGGCATATTGACACCGCTGGGAATTCAACAGGTGAAGGAAATCGGGAAGTCGATTTTCTTTCTGTTGGAGACCAATCCAGGACCGGGACTGGGGATACTTACAGCTTACTGGCTGAAGGCGCGGGCGGAAAACCGAAAGGGAGCCAAGCTGGCCACGTTTATTCATCTGTTTGGCGGCATTCATGAAGTCTATTTTCCCTATGTGTTGATGAATCCGATTCTCGTTCCTGCAGTGATCGTGGGGGGAATGGCGGGGATCATCACCTTTCAGTTTTTTGACGCCGGCTTGGTGTCATTGCCTTCGCCTGGAAGCATCTTTTTAATCCTCGGATTGGCTCCGAGGGAGGATATGTTTTACGTTTTGACAGGGGTGGCGGTTTCAGCTGTTGTTTCCTTTTTAAGCGCCTTCCTGTTGCTGAATCGGTTTTCCACCACTGCACCGAAAAAAAGCAGCAGGAGTCATGTGGCAGAAATCATCTTCTTGCAGAATATCGATCGACTGGGTGGAGAATCAAGAAAGAAGCCTGTTCCAATTGAAACTCACTTGACCAACGAGGATACTCTGTTTCAAACAGAGCCGAAAAAGCCCTTGGTTCGAAAAATTGTTTTTGTTTGCGAAGCGGGAATGGGTTCCAGTGCGATGGGGGCTGCCATGTTAAAAAAGCAGTTAAGGAAGTCAGGGTTGAACATCGAGGTGGATAATGCCTCAATCGACGAAATCCCGCCGGATACGGACCTGGTGATTTGCCATCAAAAATTAATGAAAAGGATTCAACAGGCTTTTCCGGGCAGAATGTATTACCCCCTACCATCGTTTACGGACATGAAAAATTACGAAGAGTTGGTTCGATTTCTGGAAAAGGGGTACAAACCCACGATAAGGTGACGGAATCGATTGGCAACAGCGGGAATCTGATTGAGCAGTGATCCGAACGAAAAAGGCGCTCCGGTTGGCGTCGATCCGTCAGCTGTTGACGGAACATCCGCGGGAGATTGAAATATAAGAATTGATTTTTCGCCCCAGAATTTTGCTCTCTGAGGATCTGATTTTCCTCTGGAGGGTATTTTTAACTACCCGTCAAGGTTGTTTATATTGGAGTAAAGTGTACGGAATACCTTCCCGAATGCTAACTTGAGTCAAAACATCCACACACAAAAAAAGAGAGGGCTTCCCCTCGACAATCATCGTGATGGAGATAACGAGCCAATCCATGTTGCGGCATTGTTCGTATCCACATCCACGACTTCGGATGTGTGAGGTAAGTCACGTTTTCAAGTTTCGGTGATCGAAATCACGGAGAAAATCGGCTGGAGTATAGACGGCGAAATATTCGCGAATCTCCTGAGTGTGAAAATCTTTGTCACCGGAAATCATAATATCGGGTTCGGCCAGGATCGCGGAGACTAAAATGGGTGTATCCTTTTTATCGCAGATAGGTGGCACGCGAAAGTCGATGTGTTTCGGTGTATAGACTAATTCAAAATCTGTTTGTGCCAACAAACGATCCCAATCCGTCAATGCCTCGGGAAACCGTTCTTTCATAACATCAAAGACTTCATGAATTGATTCCTCACATACGACAACGCGATGATAGTCCATCACGAAATTCAAACACTTTCGAGCTACCGAGTTGGGCCACACAATCGCTGATATCAATACGTTTGGTATCGAAGAACACACGGATTAGTCCCTGTATCGCTCACGATACCGCTCCTCCCGAACTCGTTCCAATGTTTCCAATAGCTCTTCTTCGGTAATTCCCTTTTCCTCAGCCATCCGTGCAATTTTATCGGCAATACGGTTGAACGCGAGCGTACTCGCCTTTGTGATCGTGACGTTTCCGTTTTCGTCTTCGATGAACGCCACCCTGTCGCCTTCCTTAAGGTTCAATCGCTCGCGAATGCTTTTTGGGATTGTGACTTGACCTTTCGAACTCATACGCGAAACTTCCATATCAGACACCGCCGTCATTTTATTTATCCTCCTTTACATGCTTTACTTTCCTTACCCGTTTCTGACAAATTTGACATAGCCGAGTTGATTTTTCTGTCAATGGTGTACAATATGAGTAAGGCTAAATCAATTAAGGTTACAAAACAAAAAAACCGAGGGTAATCCTCGGGTTTTTTGCATTTCACATAGGTAGTTCATAAACTCGGGCGGCGGTTCTCTCGCGGGGTCCGATTTTTTCCGTCTTAAGCTCCACACCTGACAGGAAATTCGGACCCGCGGATACATTGCCGCTTTTACTTTGGCCTTATTTCAACAGTGCCGATGTGTACGCCGGGAGCGTCACCCTCGCTTGATCCGCTCCGTTTTGCCGGATTTGCACATTGGAGGGTCCGGCATATACGACGCGCAGGTGATGATCCGCAGGAACCGTAACGGTGACGGTTTGGCCGGAAAGATTATGCAGGACGGTCAACCGCTCCCCATCGGAGACCCGTTGATAAGCCGCCACTCGCGCATCATTCGTCGAAAGTGGTTTCAAATCCCCGTACGTCAGTGCGGGATATCGGTGACGCAAACGAATCCACTGACGATACCAATGCAACAGGGAATGGGGGTCATGCATTTGCGACTGTACGGAGACAGCGTTGGGGCCGGTGTTGAATCGGGGTTCCTCCCATGTTGTCTGTCCGGGGCCATGACCGGGGTACCAGCGGAACGGTTCTCGGATGTATTCGTCCGGCTTCTCCCCGAGCATGCCGATTTCTTCCCCGTAATAAAGGAACGGGTTGCCGGGAAGGGTGAGCAGGATGGCAGCAGCCGTTTTCGCTTTGTTCACATCACCGTTCAATACGCTCATCGTGCGGTTTTGGTCGTGATTGGTCAAAAACGGTGCGTCGATGGCGCGGGGGTTGACTTCAGCGTACATTCGCCCCGTTTCGGCGGCCAAAGCGGCAATTCCCGCATCTTGCCCCTGTTGAAGGGATTGCAGGATCCGACCCGACAGATCGAAATTGAACAGTGAATCCAGTTCAGCGTAGTACGGAGCGACACGCTCTTTGGCATCCCATACTTCACCGACGAGATACACGTTGGACTTCACTTTCTGCATTTCCCTGCGGAATTGGCTCCACCACTCGTGATTCTTGGCTTCCTGTTCGTCAGGGTAGATGTGTTTGGCGGCATCAAGCCGGAAACCGTCGGCCCCTTGTTTCAACCAAAACTTCCCGATTTTGATGATCTCCTCCCGGACGCGGGGATTGTCGTAGTTCAAATCGGGCATGCCGCTCCAGAACAGCCCGTAATAGTAGTCGCCCGAGCCAGGGTAGGTCTCGTGCCAGACGGGTTGTCCCCACGGGCCTTTTTCGTGGATGTCCGTGTTTTCGTCCGCCCAAATGTAATAGTCTCGATAAGGGCTGTTTTTGTCCCTGGACGCGGAGACAAACCAGGGATGTTGGTTGCTGGTGTGATTGACGACCAGGTCCATGATCACTTTGATTCCCCGTTTGTGCGCTTCACCCACCAGTCTGCGAAAATCCTTCAATGTGCCGTACTGCGGATCAACCTGGTAATAATCCACCACGTCATATTTGTGGTAGCTGGGCGATTTGGTGATCGGCATCAGCCAGAGACCGTCCACTTCCAGGTCTTTCCCGGCATCAGGACGGCCGTCGTTCAGGTAATCCAGTTTGGAGGTGATCCCGGCCAGGTCCCCGTCTCCGTCCCCATTGGCATCGGTAAAGGAGCGAACATAAATTTCATAGAATACACCTTGCGGCAAGGTAAACCGGTTGCCTTGCGGAGAGGCAGTTGCGTTGTCTGCTCTCACTCCCGGCATGATGACGAAAAGGAAAACCAGAACCAATAAACAAGAAATTATGCGTTTCCCCTTCATTCATCTCTCCCCCGTCAGATGTAGTGAAACCGTTTGCACAAACTATTGTATGAAATGATTGAATACAATTTCAAGTAGGAAAAATAAGCTTGAATCAATATAATAAGATGTGATATTTGGCACCGATAATATGGAATGTGCCCCAATCCCTTTGCAATTCCGCGTCCGAGCATGTATGATGATGGGTGTAAAACGTTGTCAAACGCGTCTTTGTATTGTGTGAATCTGGTAGAATCGTTGACCTGAGAGAAGGGCGGCTCTCCTGCGGACAGGGAACAAGCCACCCGGATCGGACACCCTTGCCGAAGTGCTGTTGACCCGCCTTCGGTTTGAAAGAGGTGGAGAGATGGATTCCTCGGTTATCTGTGAGGAGCAGACGCCGTATTCTGTGTTGCTCTATCGCAAAAGCAGCCTGATGCGGTTGTTGGAGACGGGTCTGTTTCTCGCCGGGTTTGCCGGAGTGCTCATGTTATTCCCTTATCGCTCTGTCCCGTTTATCATCGGCACGATCGTCGTGGCGGCTGCGGTGATTTTCGGGTTTCCCGCACTTTTTCGGGCGTTGTATCGCCCGCGTTACGTGCTTTATGAGGACAAGCTGGTCATTCATATGGGAAATCAGAAGGAAGAAATCCCATTGGTTCAGATTGAACCGGCTCATGATTTGCCCTATATTTTCCGAATTCGAGGCAAACGCCGCCCGCTGTTGGTCAGCAATCAATTCGTGGATCAATTGCAAGCGCAGTTGGAGATCATTCGGCGAACAGGAGCACAAGGATGAACCAACCCTATTACCGTGATACGATCGCAGAGATTGATCTCGATGCCATCACACATAATGTTCAACAATTTAGAAACAGGTTTCCGTCATCGGTCAGGCTGATGGCGGTTGTCAAGGCGGACGCCTATGGTCACGGCGCTGTTCCGGTGGCAAAAACGGCGCTGAAAGCCGGTGCGACCCATCTGGCTGTTGCCTTTTTGGACGAAGCGCTGCAACTGAGAAAGGCGGGGATCGAAGCGCCGATCCTGGTGTTGGGGTATACCCCGCCCGCCGCGGTGGCGGAGGCCGTGCGCCACGATGTCACATTGACTGTTTATTCGGATGCGGTTGTGGACGAGGTGGCAAGTCATGCCGCCCGAATGGGGCGCAAAGTGCCGGTTCATGTCAAGGTGGATACCGGTATGGGCCGATTGGGATTGTTTGAAGATGAAGTGCTGCCGTTTTTGCGCAGGATCAGACGGCACGATTGGATCGAGGTGGAAGGATTGTTCACCCATTTCGCCACGGCGGATGAAGTGGACAAATCCTATACGGAATGGCAACATAAACAATTGGAACGGATCATCGGTCGATTGCAAACCGAAGGGATCCAGATCCCGCTCATTCACTGCGCCAACAGCGCCACGGCGATTGATTTGCCGGCGTATGCACATCAATTGGTGCGTTTGGGGATCAGCATGTACGGGTACTATCCCTCCGCTGAAGTGAACCGCGAAGCGGTGGACTTGCGCCCGGCTCTGACATTGAAAACCAAAGTGATCCATCTCAAACGACCGCCTGCGGGTACGGGTATCAGTTATGGAAAAACGTTCGTTACCGACGGAACTCGCTGGATCGCGACCATCCCCGTGGGATATGCAGACGGGTTCAGCCGTTTGCTCTCCAATCGCGGCGAAGCGCTGGTCAACGGACGCAAGGTACCGATTGTCGGCAGGATTTGCATGGATCAGACCATGCTGGATGTGACCGAAGCCATGCCGGTCAAGGTGGGAGACGAAGTGGTTCTCTACGGTATGCAAGGCAATGAGCGGATCACGGTTGACGAAGTGGCGGAAGCGCTGGGCACCATCTCCTATGAAGTGACCTGTATGGTAGGTTACCGCGTGCCGCGCGTCTACAAAAAAGGAGGACGCATCATCAGTGTGGTAAATCGACTGGGACAAGCAAATTTTTAACATTTCCGATAGAAACTGCTGGACGGATGTGGCCCCGTGGGGAAAAACAGGGGAAATATGCGGGGAACAGCAGGAATTTTGTTGAATGGGTCGAATAAATTTATATGGAGCGAGCGGGTAAGCCCAGCCCTTCGGGGTTGGGATGATCGCGATTGTCAATAAGTGTGAAAACACTTAAAACTACTACGCAAGCAAAAAGGTTTTAGCCAAATCAACCAGGCTTGGGAGACGAAGCCATCGTGGATGGATGTGGGTTGCCACACCAGATGAAGCGAGAAGCTCTGCGGCGACCTGGAAGTGCCCTTGGTTCTTTAGCCGTGTCAAGCAAGTCGCGGTGTTCTCCCCGGTCCGTCTTGGGTGGCGGACTCATTTCATCAAAGTATATTTTTGCAACCCTTATGTCATAATGGTAGTATTGTAAGGGAAATCGCCAACGGTGATGATTGGTTGG
Source organism: Polycladomyces zharkentensis (assembly GCF_016938855.1). Classification (NCBI taxonomy): domain Bacteria; kingdom Bacillati; phylum Bacillota; class Bacilli; order Caryophanales; family Thermoactinomycetaceae; genus Polycladomyces; species Polycladomyces zharkentensis. Next base: position 79,424 of record NZ_JAFHAP010000009.1, read on the forward strand.
GGGTGCGAAGTCTTGTCCGAAACCAAGCGAATCATGATCAGCCTACCCAAGCATCTGTTGCAAGAAGTTGACGGTATGGTGGCGAAAGAGAACTCCAATCGAAGCGAGTTTATCCGCCAAGCGATGAAGCTGTATCTGCAGGAACGGAAAAAACGGTTGATCCGTGAGATGATGCAGCGCGGCTACATGGAGATGGCGAAAATCAATTTGCATATTGCTTCCGAGGCCTTTGAAGCCGAAGAAGAAGCGGACGACACTTTGGAACGACTGGTTAGCGGGGTGTAACCATTTGATTGTCAAGCGTGGCGATGTTTACTTTGCCGATCTATCACCAGTGGTTGGATCGGAACAGGGTGGGGTCAGGCCTGTTCTGGTCATCCAAAACGATATAGGCAATCGGTTTAGCCCCACCGTGATCGTCGCCGCGATTACCGCTCAAATTCAAAAGGCCAAGTTGCCCACCCATGTGGAGATCGACGCCAAAGCCTACGGGTTTGATCGGGACTCGGTGATTTTGTTGGAGCAGATTCGCACGATTGATAAACAGCGTCTGACCGACAAAATCACCCATTTGGATGAGGAAATGATGAATCGGGTCAACGAAGCGCTGATGATCAGCTTGGGTTTGATCGACTTTTGACGAGAAGGGATATGGAATGCCGCGTGCGTTCCCTATCCCTTTTTGTTGAAATAACGCGGGAATCGGGATACAATGCAGTTGATTGAACAGAGCGGCCAACCACTCATGTGCCAACAGGGCAGCAGGTCCAAGACGGATCATGCGGTAAGACAGAGGCGGACGTACGACGGGACGAGGTGACACTATGGATGAGCATTTGAAACGCCAATATGAGGAATTGCTTTGTTCCTATTCGCGGGAGAAGCGTGAGGACCATCTCTACGCTGCCCAACAGTTGAGCAAGTGGATGATGGAACAGCGCATTCCCCCGGAGGAAATCATCAGCATGCACGCCGCCGCCGTGAAAAAGATGCTTCCCGATGTCCCGCCCGCCGTTGTAGATATGTTTGATCTTTTGATTGAGATCATGATCGGTTACGGCATCGCATATAAAGAGCATGAATCACTGATTGACCGCCAACGGGAGCTGGAATACGAGATCGAAGTGGCGGTCGGTATGCAGCAAACCTTGCTCCCCCGCTCCACTCCCCAGTTGCCGGGTACGGAAATCGGCGCCGTCAGTATGGCGGCCAACAAAATGAGCGGTGACTACTACAACTTCGTCGATCACGGGGAAGGGAAAGTCGGGATCGCTCTTTCCGACATCATCGGTAAAGGAATTCCGGCAGCCTTGTGCATGTCGATGATCAAGTATGCCATGGATGTATTGGTCCACAATCCGCCGGGGCCGGCTGAAGTGTTGCGCAATCTGAATGCGGTGGTGGAGCGTAACGTTGATCCCAGTATGTTTATCACCATGGTATACGGGGTGTACGATTCCAAAAACCACACGTTCCGCTATGCCACGGCGGGCCATGAACCCGGATTGCTCTACCGGGCTGAGGATGGAACGTTTCACGATCTGAAATCCCGCGGGCTTGTTCTTGGCGTGTCACGGGATACCACTTATCAGGAGTTTCAGGTCCAGTTGAAACCCGGCGATGCGATTATTCTGTTTTCTGACGGAGTGACGGAATGTCGCATTGACGGGCAATTTTTAGGGAGAAAACGATTCAAAGAAATTATTTTAAAATATTTGGATAAGCCGGCTCAAGAAGCGGTAGAATCGATTTATCAGCATATTTACGAACTGGCTAAGTACAAGCTGAAGGACGACCAGACCATCCTGTTGATCCGCCCCAAACCTGTATCAGATGGATAAAAGAGGTGTTTCGATCTTTCGGAGAACGGGTACTTTAGTAGCGGAGGTTGAAGCGAATGAACGTATCCATCAAAGAACGGCAGGATTCCGACAGTATGACGACATTGGAAATAACAGGCGAGATCGACGCCTTTACGGCCCCTCAACTGAAAGAAAAGCTGATGCCGCTTTGTCGTGACAGCCGTGTGGTGTATTTGGACTTATCGCAAGTGGATTATATCGACAGTACGGGATTGGGTGTCCTGATCGGTGCGTACAAGTCCTTGCGGGCTGCGTCGGGACGTCTCGTTATCACGGGGGGCAATCCGCGTTTGGAACGGTTGTTCCGGATCACCGGCTTGAATGAGATCATCGAGATTGAAGGGACGCAGGAGGACGAATGATCATGAAAGATCAACCGAGGGACCTGATCGAGCTGACCATTCCGGCCAAAGCCGATTACGTGGGCGTAGTGCGTTTGGCTATTTCCGGAATCGCCACCCGTATGGGTTTCTCATATGATGACATTGAAGACTTGAAACTGGCGGTGGCGGAAGCGTGCACCAACGCAGTCCATCACGCGTATCGGGGAGAAGGCGGAGAAATCTCCATCTGTTGCAATCTGTACGTCGACCGTCTGGAAATTGAAATCATCGACCAAGGATGCAGCTTTGACGTATCGGCCGTCGAAGCCCAAGCGGGTCCGATCAACGGGCGGATCCCCTATCACGCCTTGCGCGAGCGAGGTTTGGGTCTCTATTTGATGAAGTCGCTGATGGATCGCGTGGAGATCAAAGGCGACAACGGTGTGGTGGTGACGTTGACGAAGTACATCAGGAGGGACGAGGTGGAACCAGATGTCGACTCGCCCACAGAAACCCGATCTCACTGACGCAGAGGTGTTGGAGAAGATTCGTCAGTACCAGGAGAACGGTGACAGTGCCGTTCAGGAAGAATTGGTCACCCATTACACGGAGCTGGTGGAGACCTTGGCGTCCAAATTCGCCCGGGGAAGTGAACCTTACGAAGACCTCGTGCAAGTGGGGATGATTGGCCTCTTGGCTGCATTGAAGCGGTATGATCCCGCCTATGGCAGGAGTTTTGAGGGATTTGCCGTGCCCACGATCGTCGGAGAAATCAAACGGTACATCCGTGACAAAACGTGGAGCGTGCATGTGCCGCGCCGCATCAAAGAGCTGGGACCGCGCATCAAAAAAGCAGTGGAAGAGCTGACTTCAAAACTGCATCGATCTCCGCAAATCGAGGAAATCGCTCAATATCTCAACGTCACTCCCGAGGAAGTATTGGAAACGATGGAGATGGGACGCAGTTACAACGCCATTTCCGTCGACACTCCGATCGAGGCGAGCAATGACGGCTCCCAGGTGACGCTGTTGGACATCGTGGGAGACGAAGATGAAGGTTATGAGCATGTGGACCAGCGCATGCTGTTGGAGAAAGCGTTACAGGTATTGACTGATCGCGAGCGGGAAATCATCCGTATGACATTTTACGAAAATATGAGCCAGAAACAGGCTGGAGAACGGCTTGGCATTTCCCAGATGCACGTATCCCGTCTTCAGCGGCGAGCCTTGCGGAAACTAAGAGAATCGCTGCGGCTGGAACCTTCGGAATGCATGTGAGCGAACCTGCGATATCCTGATTTTGCCAACGTCGGGCACCTCGTTGGTTTTTTGTCATGCCTCGCGAAACTTCCTCCTCTGATTCCCCATCTGTGGTTCCCTCCGATGCGTAATGGTACTACCTCTCGAACGCCGAAGGTGATGCGTTTGTCACGATCCGTTCATTTGCGTCCCCGAGTATGGCGGAGTATCATGGTGGAGTCGAAGATTTTTCTGACTACGGGAGGCGATTATGCAGGTTCAAGAGATGTTCCGTCTGATTGCTGAAGAGTTGGGCATTCAGGCCAAACAAGTGCAGGCCGGCGTTGAGTTGATGGAGGAAGGCAACACCATTCCCTTCATCGCCCGTTACCGAAAAGAGCGAACGGGTGAGCTGGACGAGGAACAGTTGCGTGCGATCGCAGATCGTTATCAATATCTCGTTCAGTTGAATCAACGCAAAGAAGAAGTCATCCGGCTGATCGACGAACAGGGCAAGTTGACGGACGAATTGAAAGCGCGTATTCTGCAGGCGGTCAAGTTGCAGGAAGTGGAAGACTTGTATCGACCGTTCCGCCCCAAACGGAAAACACGTGCCTCCGTGGCCAAAGAGCGCGGTTTGGAACCGTTGGCCGAGGCGATGCTGCAGGCGAAAAGCGAAGCGGAAATAACCGCTTTGGCCCCGCAGTTTGTCAATGAGGAAAAAGAGGTGAAAACGCCGGAAGAGGCGCTGGCCGGGGCGATGGACATTATCGCTGAAGCGTTGTCCGATGACGCCGAGGTGCGCAAATGGGTGCGGGAGTACACCTGGAAACACGGGGTGCTGGTCTCCTCGGCCAAAGATCCGGACGTGCGAAGCGTCTATGAAATGTATTACGATTATCGTGAACCTGTACATAAAATGCCTTCCCACCGCATTTTGGCGGTGAACCGCGGCGAACGCGAGGAAATCCTGCGCGTGCAGGTGGAAGTGGAAGATGGCCCGATCCTGGAACGGTTGTACCGGTGGTTTCCCGTTCCGCCGCACGACTATCTGCGTCAGGCGGCGGAAGATGCATACAAACGGCTGATCGCCCCGTCGATCGAGCGCGAAATTCGCTCGGCCATGACGGAAAAAGCGGAGGAACAGGCGATTCATATCTTTTCGGAAAATCTGCGACACCTGTTGTTGCAACCGCCGGTGCGCGGCAAAACCGTACTGGGTGTTGATCCCGCTTACCGCACGGGTTGCAAGCTGGCCGTGGTGGACGATACAGGAAAATTGCTTCATGTCGGCGTGGTCTACCCCACCCCGCCGCAGAACAAAGTGGCGGAAGCCAAAGCCACCGTCAAGCGGATCGTGGAAGACTACGGCGTCGATTTGATCGCCATCGGAAACGGGACGGCATCCCGGGAGACGGAAGCGTTTGTCGCGGAGCTGATCCGTGAGATGGACCGGGAATTGTACTACGTGATCGTCAATGAAGCCGGAGCCAGCGTCTATTCCGCATCCAAACTGGCACGGGAGGAGTTTCCCGACTTGGACGCGGCACAGCGGAGCGCCGTTTCGATCGCCCGCCGTTTGCAGGACCCGTTGGCGGAATTGGTGAAAATCGAGCCCAAAGCCGTCGGTGTGGGGCAGTACCAGCATGATGTGTCTCAAAAACGGTTGGCGGAAAGCTTGACTGCCGTAGTGGAATCGGCAGTGAACCACGTGGGTGTGGATGTCAACACCGCATCCGTTTCCCTGTTGCAGTATGTATCGGGCATCAGTGCAGCGGTGGCCAAAAACATTGTGAAAAGGCGCGAAGAACAAGGGCGCTACCGCAATCGGGAAGAGCTGAAGGAAGTTCCCCGTCTGGGTGCCAAAACGTTTGAGCAGTGTATCGGCTTTTTGCGTATTCCCGATGGTGAAAACCCGTTGGACCGCACGCCCATCCACCCCGAATCGTATCCGGTGGTGGAACGGCTGTTGGCGGTGTTGGACAGCCAACCGGAAGAGATCGGAACCGAGTCGCTCAACCAAAAGTTGCGACAGGTTGATGTGGAGGCGACGGCCGAACGTCTGGATTGCGGCGTCCCCACTCTACGTGACATCATCTCCGCTTTGCTCCGTCCCGGACGGGACCCGCGCGATGAACTGCCGGCCCCGATTTTCCGCTCTGACGTATTGAAGCCGGAGGATTTGAAACCGGGGATGCAACTGAAAGGCACCGTGCGCAATGTGGTCGATTTCGGCGTGTTTGTGGATATCGGATTGAAAAACGACGGATTGGTGCACATCTCCAAAATGAGTGAACGGTATGTGCGTCACCCGATGGATCTTGTCTCGGTGGGAGACATTGTTGACGTTTGGGTGCTGAAGGTGGACCTGGAACGGGAACGCGTCGGTCTCAGCATGATCCCGGTATCGGCGGAAGAAACGGAGTGATTTCGCCTCACGGGATTTGGTCACTCTCTTTCAGGGCCGGTCCGAATTTCCCGCCGAGTGCGTGAAATGGAGACGGGGAAATTGAGGGTGCGTTTTGATCAACGACGGGGGCTTGTCCCCCGTTATGGCAATAAAAAAAGCCCTGTTGCGGGCTTGATTTCGATTAATCAACATAAGTGAATCGAATGTTGCGCTTATATTCCAGGTACAGACGGATGGCACCAATAATCGCCATGATCAAGGAAGCGATGGCTGAGATGAGTGTAGCAAGTGCCGCTGCCTGTTGCATGGCCTTTACACCCCCTGGTTAAAAATCACCTTCACTATAATAGCAAAGGCACCAGAAGGCATCCATAGAAAATATACCCATATCATGAACAGGCATCCATGAAAAACGGACAGGCATCCCCATATTGGTCGACGAACCGTTTCCTTGCATGTTCATAACCATTTTCGGAGGCGGGAAAAGGAGATCCATCCGAGCAAATTGATCCGGTTCGCTTTCCCTTTTTCTTTGATGGCGTGATATACGCGGCCCAGGAATTCCTCCCATTGGCGACCAAGCGCTTCTTGGCTCTGCTTGATTCGTTTGTATTCCTCGATGCTCAAATCCAAAGCCTGTTCGATATGGGAATAAGCTTGGGACAGATGGTGGTCGATGTTGTCCCGGTTGTTCACGGCGGTTCCTCCTTTTCGATGTTACGGAAGCATATCCAGTTCCCGGTTCAACCGTTTTTTCATTCGCTCAAACTGAGCTTCCGCAATGAAGTCTTCCATCTCTTCTTTCATCCTGTTCCATACATAGTTTCCTCGTTGCCGCATTGGCTGACTTACTTGCTTTGCAATAGGGAGAATCGCCGGAACGGCCAGGATCAGAGCTGTTCCGACAATCCATTTGTCCATTGATTTCCATATCATGCTGTTGTCCCTCCCAGTCTGGGTGTTGTCCGGTTGGTCATTGGACGGTCTTTGCCGGATAACATCGCGATCAATGGTTCCGAGACTTTCGATACCAGTCCTGCCACCAAAACGATGGGGCCCCAATCCCTCAAGCTGAGCGGCGCGGTGTGCAGAAAACGGGCCACGGGCGGAATATAGATGGACCCGAGCAAAGTGAGCAGGGATATACTCAGTGCACCCGTAAGAAAACGGTCTTTGGCCCACTCTGAGAGACGTTCTTCCGAACCTTCCTGCCGCCAGGACAAAGTCTGGATCAGCTCACCCAGCACCAAGGTGGCAAATACGGTCGTTTGAGCGACGAGCAATGAACTGCCGCGACGCAGTTGCATCATGAACAGCCCGAGCGCTCCGGCACTCAACAGTGCACCACGGGTAACCACTTTCGTGTACAAAGAGCGGTCCACTATGTCGGTGCGACGGGTTTGTTTGGTTTTATTCCCCGGGTTGACCGCCAAAATCATCGCAGGCAATGCATCCGTCATCAAATTCATCAGCAGGATTTGGATGGGGATCAGCGGCATCGGTAAACCGGCGATGACAGCTGCGCCGGTGATGATGATCTCCGCCAAATTGCCGGTCAGCAAGCATCCAACCGCTTTGCGGATATTGCTGATAATGGTTCGACCCTCTTTCACCCCTTCCACGATGGAGGCAAAGTGGTCGGTTTTCAAAACCATGTCCGCCGCTTCCTTGGTTACTTCGGTTCCGGTCAACCCCATGGCGATCCCTACGTTAGCCTGTTTGATTGCAGGGGTATCATTGACACCGTCTCCGGTCATGGCCACGACTTCGCCCCGTTTTTGATAGGCGTTGACGATCCGGAGTTTGTGTTCTGGTGTTACCCGTGCAAAGATGGAGATCGATGGAATCCGGCGATCCAATTCCTCATCATCGATTTGATCCAATTCCCGTCCTGTGATCACACTGGTTTCACCGCTGTAGATCCCGATTTGTTTGGCGATGGTGATGGCTGTCATGGGATGGTCACCGGTGATCATCACTGTTTTGACCCCCAGTTTTCTTGCTTGATCGATACTTTCCGCCACATCTGGTTTCGGTGGATCGATCATGCCCATGATGCCGAGGAAGATGAGGTTGTTTTCTTCCGGACAATTTTCCTCATTCTCCAGGTCCTCCGCCTCGCGGTAGGCAAAAGCCAGAACCCGAAGAGCTTCACTCGCCAATGCCTCATGCTTGCGGAGGATGGCCGCTTTTTCATTTTCTGTCAGCGGGATGATTTGTCCGCCGGATTGAATACGATCGCACAGCGGCAAAATGGATTCCAAGCTTCCTTTGGAAAACAGATAGCAGGTTTCTTCCCTCTTTTTACAAGCCACCGTCATCCTGCCGTTGGCGGAATCGAAGGGAATTTCATGGATACGCGTCCACTCGGAACGATTCTCCTGCATCTGTGCTTTTTGAACCAAGGCTAATAAGGCTCCCTCCGTGGGGTCACCCTTGACCGTCCATCGCCCCTCTTCCTCTATAATTTCGCTGTTGTTGCACAGCAGGCTGATTTGCAACATTCGACTCACTTCAGGATGGTCTTTTTGCAGCGTTTTTCCCGATCCTTCGGCGATGATGTTTCCTTTTGGAGAATAACCGCTTCCTTCCACACGCCATTCTTCGTTCAACGTCGCGATCTTTTTCACGGTCATTTCATTTTGAGTGAGCGTGCCGGTCTTGTCAGAGCAGATCACCGTGATTCTCCCTAAAGTTTCCAAAGTGGACAAGCGCCGGATCAGTGCGTTTTTGCGGGTCATCCGAAAAATGCCGGCGCTCAGAGCGATCGTGACCGTCACGGGAAGCCCTTCGGGAATAGCGGAACCCGCCAGCGCAATGGATGTGCTGACCATTTCGGTCAAGGGAACACCTCGCATAAGGCCGGTTAAACAAACTGTTGCAGCAACGATCACCGCTCCTTTTACAAAGGTTTTGCTCATGGAAGTGATCCGCTGTTGAAGGGGCGTTGTTTGCTTTTCAGAAATATTCCCGGCCAGGATACGTCCCATTTCCGTTTGGGCTCCGGTGTTGACCACAATGCCGATCCCTTTGCCGCGGATGACATCCGTTCCCATATAGAGCATGTTGCCTCGATCGGAAAGGGGAACATCGGCTGCCACGGGTTCCGGGCTTTTTCTGACGGCTACAGATTCCCCCGTCAACACCGATTCATTGACCTCCAGGTTCCAGGAAAGGAGAAGACGCAGATCAGCAGGAACACGATCTCCCGCTTTCAGGCAGACTACATCTCCCGGAACCAAATCAGTTCCCGATGTCTCCACCGTTTGTCCATTACGGATGACACAGGTCACCGGTGGCTGGTACTCGTTCAGCGCCTCCACCACTTTTTCCGCTTTTCGCTCCTGCATGGCCCCCACAGCGGCGTTGGCCAACAATACCGCGCCCATGGCCAGACCGTGAAAAACGTCTCCGGTCAAAAAAGACAGTGCGGTTGTTCCTACCAGTAACAGGGTAGTAAACTCTTTAAACTGCTCCAAGAAAGATACCCACCACGATTTTTTCTGACGGGTTTGCAGTCGGTTTTCGCCGTATTGCCTTTTCAGCTCCTGCACTCTGGAGGGGTCCAACCCCTGGCTTTGTTCCACTTGAAAGTATCTCAGCACATCGGAAGCCGTTTTTTCATGCCAGCGGAGATCGGGCTCGGAAAGAAAAGCCTCAGAAGTGGCGGAAACCTCCTGCAAGACTTGTTTATTGTTTTTCCACAAAGCGTTTACCGGCCTCTTTTCATCCGGTTTTACCCTGGTTAAAAAGATGAGCGAAAGGGCATCGGCTATCAAATTGATGGTAAACGCACTGACCCGGAACGGGAGAGCCAACAAGGGTCCTAAGACATTCCAAAATTTAGATACCCGAACATGTTGGTAGATCATTTGGTCGGTCCGTTCCGCGATTTGACGGGCCTCCATCACCGAGTGAAGGAGATTTCCTGTGGTACGGGGCAGCTTCTGTCCCAACATCGTCTCCTTTACTGATGCGGTTCGGGAAGATGCCACCCAAATCACATCTTCTCCCCGTTTACGGAGGCATTCAATCCGTTTTTTGATTTCATCGGGACCAAGGGAGGACCAACTGGTGTCGATCCGATAACGTTGCAATACGTCCGCTTTGGCGACAGACGTTTCCAACACGGCGATTGTCCATTCAGGCTGGCGATATCGTTGAAATCGCTCAAAGAACGGGGTGGTCTCTCCTGTGGAACGGTACAGGATCCCTTGTACTTGGCTTATATTGCCGGTTTGGACAACGGTGAACCACACCTGATAACCTTGCCGCATCAACCGTTTGGCCGGGAGAAGATAGGGTCCGCCGTCCAATCCGAATCGCTGCAGGTATCGGAGCGTCCCGAAAAAGACGTCATGGTTTTGGATCCGCCCATACACACCCTCATCCTCTTCCCGAACGCGGAAAGCGGTTCGGATGGTCCGTCCCGTTTTACCGGCCTTTTGAAGGATTTCCTCTTTCCAGGGATGCTTTGTTTTTTGCAACAGAGAAGCGGTCCAGCACCAAAACCGTGCTTCGTCCCCTTCGCCCGTCATGCAAAACAGTTCTCGGCTGTCCGGAGAGAATAAAAGCGAATCATTTTCAAACAAAAACGTTTTGGTCCGGGCCAATTGAGGGAGCGAACCGTTTTCAGGGATGGACAACCCTTTCTCCCGGCAGCGGAGTTCCGCACTTTTCCAGGCAGGCTCTACAGAGATGCTAGCAGTTCGGGGATTGGCCCCCAACAAGACAGCCAATCCTCGAAGGGGGTCCTTGGTTACCGCCCAGGTGGCCCCTGCCAACAGTCCTCCCCATTTTTCCGCCCGTCGACTGTAATCTTGGATATCTGACGGTACATAGTCAAAGGTGTTGGGTGATTCTCTTCTTTTCCGGTGATATTTCCAGTTGATGTATTGGATGATGCTCAGACCGGCCAACACAACCAAGTTTTCGCGAACAAGCGCCAGTGCAAAGGCGGCTGTTCCGAGGATCAGATCGGTGTTCCACTTTTTTCGCACACGTAATTTTTCCAATCCCCGTTTCAAAAAAGGGTAACCCGTAGCCACGGAGATCAAGCTGGACAGGTAAAAAGGAACCGGTCCTCTTGCCAGGGCGGATTTCCCCATAAACGCCTGCTTTGCACCGATGGCTCCCAAACCGAGCAGAGAAACGGTGAAGGGTAGTGAAGTCGACCGATGGAGCCGGAATGTATCGACTCCAATCGCCGATTGATCATCAGGCAAGGGCGTCGCGGAAGCGGCGACTTCCACTCTTGCGCGGTGACGGATTTGCGAAGGGGAGACTGTCGGTCGTTGCTCGGCTGCTGATACCGAATGATCGGAGGAAGGGCGCTGCACAGCAGACAGAATCAATTCCAGTACCCCGTCTTTTGTCAACTGGGTCGGATCATAAAAGATCAGCATACGCCCGGTGACAACACACGGGTTCACCTTCCGGACACCGGTTTGCCGTGTCAAAAAGGCGGCTAAATCAGAAGCCTTTTTCTGATTTCCTTTACATGACGATACCAGGATACGAATCCGTCCGGGCAACGCGTGAATGCAGCGAATCTGTTCGTTTTGCACCTTGATTCCCACCAATTTTCGGTTTAACAGGTTGTAGTGTTAACCAAAGCAACTGTCCATATACCGGAGTATGCAACTGTTGTTTTGGGCAACCTTTACATTAGGTAAGGAGGTGGAAGGCGTGGATCTAAGAAAATGGATGAATGTCAGGTCGCCCGTGGGTTGGGCTGCAGCGGTAGCTCTTATCCTTGCCTTTTCGCCCAGAGCAAGAAAAGCGGCCCGGCGGATGGCGGTAAAGGGGACGGCGACTGCGTTGAATATGGCTGAACAGGTCAAAGAAACCGCGATCGGCATGCAACAGCAAGTGAAGTCATGGATGAAGCGGGATTCAATGGAATCGGAAGAGGTTTCTGATTCAACGTGGGAAGAGGTTGGCAAGCAAGCCCCTGCCGGTGGGGAATTGCCTTTGGAAGGGTTTGAAGATCTCCTGCAATCCTTGATGAAGCGTCTGGAAAAGCAACAGCAAGAATTGGAGGCTCTTCGCCACCAAATGGAAAACAATCAAAAGCCGGATGATTCCGGAACCTGACAAACGGACAGGAGGTGGTCGCACATGTTACGAAGCAGTTCCGTCTGGGCGGGAGTCATAGCTGGCGGATTGTCGCAATGGAAAGATACGCGGGCTTATAAGCACGGAGAAATGAGAAAAGCGGATTACAAGGTGCATACTGTAGGCAATATCACCGGAGCTGCGGGATTGGCGGCGGGGATCGAGTATGGTGCGTTGTTGGGTACCATGGTTATACCCGGAATCGGTACCGTTCTGGGATCAATTTTGGGTGGCCTTGCCGGAGATAAATTCGGACGTTATTTGGGCGAAGGTGCCGCATCGGCGGTCTTCAAGCCATCTGCCAGGGTGTGGAATCATGCCTTCGATATGGACGATATGTAAATCTGAATTCGCAAAACCCCTGACAGATCAGGGGTTTTTTATGATTTCTTCAAACACCGGGGGCTTGTCCCCCGTTTTTACATATAGAGGAGGGAGGATCAGTGGAGAAGGGAATGTCGCTGATTGACACCCATGTTCATTTGGATCAATTCCCCGAGGAAGAAGTGCCGGAAATCATGGTGCGTGCCCGGCAAGCGGGCGTGAACCATGTGGTGGCTGTGGCATCGGGGGCGGACTCGTGTCTCCGTTTATTGGAGTGGAAACGGCGGTTTCCGGATTGGCTGACCATCGCTTTCGGCGTTCACCCGGAGCGGGAGACGGATGAGGCGGAAGTGGATACGGTGGTCGGGTTGATCCGGCAACATCGTGAGGAGATCGGCGCCATTGGGGAAGTGGGATTGCCGTATTACACACTGGCGGAATCCCGGCAAAAACAATCGCCCTCTCCCCATGCGGTTGCCCGTTTGTCCCGTTTTCTTTCGTTGGCGGCGGAGCTCGATTTGCCGGTGGTGTTGCATGCCGTCCACGAAACGGCGGAACCGGTTCGACTGCTGTTGCGACGATATGGGGTGAAACAGGCGGTGTTCCACTGGCTCAAAGCGCCCGCTGATGTGTTGCAGCACATTGTGGATGACGGTTATCTCATCTCGGTGACACCGGACATGCTTCACAGGGAACGGGACCGTGAGTTGGCCCGCCAAGTACCTTTGTCCCAGTTGTTGTTGGAGACGGATGCGCCGTGGGAATACGGGGGAAAAAGAGCGGAACCGGCATGGGTGAAGCTAGTGGCGGAGGAAGTGGCCAGAGTGAAGGGCGTCACGGTTCGGCAAGTGTGCCGGCAAACAACGGATAATGCACGGCGTCTGTTCAGCAACGACGGATCAATGGCGACGGGGTGGTAAAGCCCCCTGTTCTTTTTCACGGTACGTGAACCAACACGCGTTGAGAAAACGGATCTGCCTGCGGTCTTTGCCGTAGAACGCGCGCATCAGCTGATTGCGCAACCATTTGGGCATGGTGATCCCTCCCGGGTACCAACGTTTCTCTCATTACAAGGTATGTAAAAGCCCCGGTCGGCGTGAACACCGATCGGGACTTCCGGGATCAGGGAATCAATTTGATTTCTTTTTCAGTCGAAATGTAAAGACATTGTTTCGACCCTTTTTCACTTCTATGGTTTGTTCGTGCGTTTCGTATCCCTCTTTGAAAAAGGTGTATTTGTATCGACCGGGGGGAAGCCGGTCCGTAAAAGTACCCGTATTGTCGGTGTAGTACAACATTTCCGGAATGGAAAACGGTACTTCGGTTCGGATGGAATCAATGCTGTATTTCGCTTTCGAGATCGGTCGGACGTCGGTGTCGGTCACTTTTCCGGTCACGGTCACCAGATGCCGATCGAGATCGGTTTGCCGGTTTCCTTGTGAATGATCCCGGTCATTGGTCGGGGTTTCTTTTCCATTTGGTTGGCAGAAGGCAAGCAGGGGAATCAGACACAACATCAGCAATGCGAATCCAACCTTTTTGGCAGTCGTGATCATTCTCACCCTTTCATTGCAACGGTTCGTTTCTCCAATCGGTCAGGTTGTTGAATCTCACTTCATTGATTCGGGTTCCGCTGTTATAGATGGAGGAGATGGCGGGATCCAGCCCGTAAGCATGTATACCGATGCCGCATTCTCCGCAACCGGATCGCGTTTGCCATACAGGGGCTCCGCTTTGGCCTTTAGACGTATCATTTTTGTAATACAACTTCGTGTCGGAATCGTCCCAGATTTTGTCGGTGTGTTTCCACATCGTCGTTCCGTTGTCCTTGCTTCCGGGGTAACCCACGATTGTTTCGGCTTCACCGGAGTAGGACCAGGATTGCCAACGGTAGCCAAACCATCCTGTCTGGTAGCCGATATCCCGATCCAGTTGAATCGCCCCGTAGTCGTATTCGTGGTTCAGATCCTGCGTCCATCCGACAACGGACCGGAATCCTGTCGCATAGGCAACACCGAACGGGTTGGTGCTGCCGTTTTTACCGGGATACACCCTCGCCCAACTGACCCATCTTTTCAAATCGGGATCGAACACACAGTGACCGGCGGTTGCCACCGTGTGGGGGCCAATCAACCATCCGGTGCATTCACCCACATCCGTCTCAATTTTGACTACGGCAGAGTATGGATAGGAAGTCGTATTGGACACCTTGGTCCGATCGTCCGTGCCAATGACGGAGTCGATCCCGATGGATCGTGAGACAAACGGATCACTGCCCGATGCGTGACCTTTTCCGGTCCCCCGATAACCGGGCACGTAGGCGGCTTTCCCTCCCGCCTCTTTCACCATCCCGCTTGTATCGGCTTCAGCTTTTCGGAATCCCTTTCTTCCATCTTGAGTGACGGGAGTTTCAAGAGCATTGTTTGTTGCGATACTTTTTTCCCGCGCTTCCACACTCCCTGACACCGGTGACAGAAACGTAACAACTGTTGCCAAACCGACACATAAAACAGCCAATCCCCTGTAGATCCCGCGCATGAAACGACCTCCCACTCATTTATTTGGATTGTATGGAATATTATATAATATTGTTCTTTTTTTTAACAATCCGAAAAACAGGTGAAAGGGTTCTCGCAAAACAAAAAAACCCGGTTGACCGGGTCAAGCGTAATGTTCGGCGATTTGCTGTCTGATCCACTCTTGGGTACAGCATTCATCCAACGCCTCTTGATCGGGTGAAATGGGTGATCCGCAGGTCGGGCAGACCGTTTGGGGAGGTGATTCGAGTTTCATAAGGCCACTCCTTGAGAAGGATGTTTGGTATAGTATATTATAACAGAAAAATAAATGTGATGGTGTAATATAACAATTAGTGAAAACAAAAAACGGTCCCCCCAACGACTTGTTGATCATAGACCTTCGTGTTTCGTCTCTGAGAAAGCCGTAGGTGAGCCGTTTCCGGTTTTCTGCGGATTTTCACGTGATTGAGCCAATTACGGTCGTTTGGGCGAAAATCAGGCTTTGAAATTTATGGACTTGATCGCTTCGGAATTGGATGTGGAAATGCCGGGCGCACTGACGGAAATCGCCCCAAGTCCGGAATATGATCCGTTTGTCGATTTCCGCGAGCGGGCCATGTTTATGCAGGCTTGGTCGTCCTACGGCGTGCAGTGGCCGGTGATTCATCATTTTGCGGGTGTACGGCCGGACATGCCGCATCATCGCTTGGCGGTGGTGCAGGATGTTCCCGACTCGTGGCCGGGGTTATCCGTCAGCCGATTGTGTGTTGGAAACGGCCAAATCAGGTGTCGCGGCCAACAAGTCGGACAAGATGTATACCACCCGGGTAACTGCTCCCGCGGGCTGGGAGCTGACCATCGGGCACACACTGCCTGCCGGTGTGCGCGTCCGGCAAGTGTGGTTGGATGGAAAGCCTGTTTCGGACTATGAAGTGGTGAACAGACAGCGCGGTACTGAGGTGAGCGTGCACACCCGATCGGGAAAACCGCATCTGTTAACCGTAATCACAGAGTAATGAGTTTGAAGGAGCGGGCGGGAAATACCATCCCTTCAGGGTGAGGATGACGAAGCCTCCGTGGATGGATGCGGGTTGCCAGGAGTCAGATGAAGCGAGAATTCCACGGCGACCATAGGGAGTGCCTCCGGGCTCCAATCGTGTGGGGCAAGTCGCAAAAAGATGGCGATCCTTCCCAATACTGATTCCCGTAAATTTGTTTTCCGTCTATCTGTGATACGAATAAAAACCCCCTATCCCCCTGTGGAGCAGGGGGTTTTTGCATGTGATTCCTGTGTGCCATGAAAAAAGAAGGGATAAAGCGTTACACAACAACAAGTATTATAATTTCAATAATATAAAATCCCTCTCGAAATGGAAAAAGGAATATTCGAATGACAATGTGTTACAGGTGGATCGGTGGATTTTCCTCTTTTGGTGTGATCAGTAATTATTGGGTATAATTTTACATGTTAATTGTGGTTTTTATATAAAAGCGTTATGATGGTAGTTGTGGTATGCAACCCTTTCTAGCGGTTTGATCGGGAAACCGTTACAATGAAAGCAGAATACGGGAAAGGGAGGACAGGCGCATGAAGCTTCTGGGGGGCTGGTACGAAAAGGGCGCGACCTGGGATGAATATGTGGGCGGCATGCAAGTGAACAAAGAAAACATGCTGTACATATACGAACAATACCGGCTGCCTGATGAAGATCGGTTGTTCTACCAGCAGTTGCGTGATCGACAATGGCGGGTGATTGCGCTCACGGCGGATTGGTGCGGAGATGCCATGTTGTGCAATGCGGTTTTGAAACGGATCGCGGAGGCGGCAGGATTTGAGCTTTCCTTCCTGATCCGTGACGAGAATTTGGAGTTGATGGATCAGTATTTGACCAACGGCAAATCCCGCTCCATTCCCATCTATATTTTTATTGACAGGGAAGGACGGGAACGGGCGGTGTGGGGCCCGCGCTCTCCGGAAGTACAGCGGTTGGTGGACGAGATGAGAAGTCAGTTGCCGGACAAAGCGGATCCCCAGTTTGAGAGAAAGCAAAAAGAGGTGTTTCGCGGATTCAAGGAACGCATACTGACCGATCAGTCGTTGTGGGAGACGGTGAACCGCAGCATTCGGGCACGGTTGGAAGAAGCGCTACGATAAGGAGGAGACCGGGATGCAATCTTTACGCGTCGGTTTTATCGGATTGGGGATTATGGGCAGGTCGATGGCTCGTAACATTCACCGCGCAGGCTTTCCGGTTACCGTATGGAACAGGACCGAACGGAAAATGGCGGAAGCAAGGGAATGGGGGGCGGAAACGGCTGCTTCGCCCCGGGCTGTGGCAAAAGTGAGTGACGTGGTGATTACCTGTGTCGGTGACACACCGGATGTGCGGGAAGTAGCCGAAGGGCCTGAAGGGTTGCTGAAAGGGGCCCGTGAAGGGTTGATCTGGGTGGACATGAGTACGATCGCACCTGAGGCAACCCGGGAATTGGCTGCTCGTGCCGCGGAACAAGGCGTCCGCATGCTCGATGCCCCTGTCAGTGGAGGAGATATCGGCGCGCGGGAAGGCACACTGTCCATCATGGTCGGAGGGGACGCCGAGGTATTGGAAACGGTTCGCCCGGTATTGGAAGCGATGGGAAAAAACATCGTGCATTGCGGTCCGCATGGAGCCGGGCAGACGGTCAAAGCGTGCAACCAGATTTTGTGCGGGCTGAATCTGCTGGGCGTGGTGGAGGCCTTGGCATTTGCCAAAAAAGCGGGCGTCGATCTGGAAAAGATGATCGAGGTGACCAAGCAGGGAGCGGGAGGTTCCTGGGCGTTGGCCAACCTGGCGCCCCGAATTGTCAAAGGCGATCTGGCTCCCGGATTTTCGGTCCGTTTCCAGCAAAAAGATTTGCGCATCGTGCTTCAGGAGGCAGAACAGATGAACCTGCCGTTGGTGGGTACGGCGGTGGTGCAACAGTTGCTGCGGTCAGTGCAGGCTTATGGTGGGGATGATGACGGAACCCATGCACTGATTCGGGTGATGGAGCGGTTGGCCGGACTGGATTTTACTCGTTGAGAACGGCCAAAGACGCACTTGTCAAAAGTGGATGACGCAGACAAAACTATATGGAACGAAATGAAGACGGGAGCCGGCTGATTCTCCGGCTCCCTCAATCGCGGTTAGGCCCCGATATATTTGGCCACGACAGAACGCGCTGTCGACGGGTCCTGCGTTCCTTGAACCAAAATGCGCCCATCCGGGAAAACGACCAATCGATAAGGATCAATATCGACCCGCAACAGAAATCGATTTTGCTCCACCCGTCCGAGTGGGGCGAGCCGTTTCGCCAGATGTTCCAGATTCATCGGTTGGGGTGCGGATGGGGAGATCTGGACGGTGTCCCGTCCGCAGAGGGAAACGGCTTGAGGTTCTTTGTCCGCTGGGTCCAGAAACTCCCATATGCCTTGGCCGCATGCCGGACAATCGGGTTTCCGGTTTTGGTTTACATCCATCGCGGTATCATGATTGTACCAGCATTCAAAATGTCGTAGCCGCGTGTCCAGGGCTTTTTCGTCACTTACCAACAACTTGAGCGCTTCCGCCGCTTGGTGAGCGGCCACGATGTGGATGATCGGCCCGATCACACCGGCCGTATCGCATGTTTCGGTCGTTCCCGGAGCGGGAGGGTCCGGAAACAGACAGCGGAGGCAAGGCGTGATTCCCGGCCGGATTGTGAACACCATGCCCCGGGAGCTGACTGCGCCGCCGTAAATCCACGGGATGCCGTGTTTGACACTGACATCGTTGATCAAAAAACGCACGGAGAAATTGTCAGTACCGTCCAAAATCAGATCGACGTCGGAGAGAAGCGATTCGGCATTTTGCCAAGTCAGGTCGGTGACATGGGCTTCCAGGCGGACACCCGAGTTGATGGCGCGGAGTTTCCGTTCTGCAGCCACCGCTTTGGGCAAGCCTTCTCGTGCATCCGATTCGTCATACAGCATTTGTCGTTGCAGGTTACTGGGTTCGACAAAGTCGCGGTCAATCAATCGGACGAACCCGACTCCCGAACGAACCATGTGATTGGCCAGAGCAGAGCCGAGTGCACCCATGCCGACAATGGCGACGCGGGCTTTTTGGAGTTGGCTTTGGCCTTTTTCTCCAATGGGAGCGAACAGGATTTGCCTGGAATATCGTACGCGATCCACCGTCACGGCGATTGCTCCTTTCCTGAAGACGTGTCGGCGTCCGCTTCCGGCGAAGCCATCGGATTCCAAGGGCCTTGTTGGTGGCCGATCCATTCCGACCCGTCTTCCCATTTTTCTTTTTTCCAGATGGGGACGATGGCCTTCAGCCGTTCAATGGCATAGCGTCCGGCGGCGAAAGCTTCGTCACGGTGCGGGGTGGCCACGGCGATGATCACGCTGATCTCTTCGATGTCCAGACGGCCAACCCGATGTGCCATCGCGACACGGGCGGAGGGCCATCGTGTGCTGATTTCTTCGGTGATTTGCTTCATTTTCTTGAGGGCCATCGGTGCGTATGCTTCATATTCCAAATGGATCGTACGGCGACCGCGCGTAAACTCGCGTACCGTTCCCACAAAGGTCAGCACCGCCCCGGCATGTGGATTGGAGACTTTTTGTATCAGCAAGTCGGCAGAAAGAGGCTCTTCCGTAATCATCAGCTGATCTTCCACTTCTTCCCCGCCGCTGACAGGCGGGATGATCGCAATTTCTGCCTCCGGGGGGATGGACCGTTCCGGAGCGGCGTAATCGTGGTTGATGGATACAAACGATTGGCGAAGCAATGGAGCGGCATTCGGATATTGATTCGCCAGATGTTCCAACAAGTCACCGACAGTCGTATCATCAGGCAATTCCATATCCAGTTGACGGGTACCGATCGCCTCTGCGATCCCGGCGAACAATAGGATGGATATTTTCATCATACAGGCGTACGCCTTCCCTCCCCGAACTGTGATCATCAAGGGCGCGTTGATTCTCGTCCCGGCACGCCCATTCGGCAGCTTTGTCTCTAGCTTACTACGAGAAGTTCCCGGAATGAAAGCCGTCGGGTACAGGAAATACAACCCTCGAGATGGATAAGGGTGAAAAGGATGGTCAAAGAGCAAGAGATTGCCTATTGGCTTTTTCAATTGTTGGTCGAGGACTTGGAGAAAATGGACGAGGAAGAGCGCATCGTAAAACGACTGGAAGTGTTGGATGAAACCTTGGACATATTGATGAAAAGCGGAGAAGGATTCAAGGTCCGCGTCGAACGTGCCGATTTGGATTGGGGACCGAAAGGAGAGTCGGAAATGGAACACGCGTCATCCGCTGAGAACAGTACCATCCAAGTTTCCGTGGAGGACTGGGAAAATCTGTTGGAGGCATGTGAAGCCATTTTGAACTTTTTGGAGTACGACCAGCGCAAGATGCGCGACGTTCAGCAGGCTACGCCGGAATTCCCGTGGGACAAGCGTGCGTACATGATCAACAAGTTGGCTGATCATTTACGCGAGGCATTGATTCGCATCGATGAGGATTTGGGATGATTTGGATGATTGGTGGCGTTTTTATATCCTCATCGGGCCATTTTTTGTGGTCCGATGGGGACAGGAATGGGAGGGGGAGACTTTATTGATACGGAAAGATGTGGGGTCATTGCGCAAAAAATGAAGTAAATAAAGCAGCTCGATAAGTGAGGGAGATGCAAAGTATCAAGAACATGATTTTTGAAGAGGATGCCCCCCTGGAAAAACAACCGAACGCGGAGGAAGTGATAGGTTCACTGCGTAATCCTTGAAGTAAGTGACCTCTGTGTACCCCTTATCCGGGGAAAGGGTATGTCAAAAAATCATTTGGTTAAAAATTGAAAACGTCAGGTTAACAAGAGGAGAGAGAGATGAAAACACCGTTGGGTGTCCGCATTTTCGCTGTCATACAGATCATCTACGGATCGGTTGTTGTCCTGACGCAAGGACTGGGCGGAGAGATCGGTATGCAGGAATCCATCTGTACCCCGATAAGAGGCTGTCGGGGAATGACGGTTACTTATCAGTATCTTTTGTTTGTGGTGATGGTAATCGGTTTGGTCCCGGTCATTGGCGGATTTGGCATGTTGTTGAAAAAAACTTGGGGTTGGTGGATGAGTGCAGGATATCTGTCCTATCTTTTATTATCCGAGGTGGGGAATGTCATTGACGCGTTGTTTCGTCCATCCACCAGTCTGGATATCAGTCTGTTTTCCATATTGATCGCGGGGTTGCTCCTGCTGTATTTCTTGAAAGAACGTGTGACACATTCCTTCAGGATAACGATTTCAAGGGGCAAGATCATGGCGTGGTTGTTCGGTGCAGCGGTTTTCGTATCCGTTTTATACTAAGTCATATTATCCAGTTCTTCCGTCTGATCCACGGGTACAACTGCCGGTTGCAAGGAAACCATTATATGGATTGAAAGCCGGAATCACAGTCGGAAGGAATTGGCATCATCCGTTGAGAACGCTTCATGAAAGATCGGGTGAGGCATGCATGGCAATCATTTGGGGCATTCATTCGCATCGATGAGAATTTGGCGTGATTCCTTGATCATCTATGGTTGATCGAATATACTGGAAAGTAGTAGTCCAAAAATTGGAGGGGACACCATATTGAATCCATACCACTACAATCCTGGGACGAATGTGGCGGTTGCACAACAGCGGTTTGTCATGAAGGTCTTCGGTTGGATGTTCGCCGGTTTGTCATTGACGGGAATCATCGGTCTTCTTTTGGTGGCTAATCCGGACGTATACTTGTATTTTGAGCAGAATCCGCTGGTCTTTTACGGCATTCTGGGGGCGGAAATTCTCCTGTTGATCTTGTTGCCTTCGATGTTGCACCGTATTTCCGCTTTCACGGCCACATTCTTCTTCTTTTTGTACGCTGCGCTCAACGGTATCAACTTTTCGCTGATCATCGCCCCGTACACCGGTGTGACGATTGTCTACACCTTCTTTGTCACGGCTGGTGTTTTCGGGATTTTCGCCTTGTACGGGTACCTGACCAAACGGGATTTGTCCAGTTTGGGCAACTTGCTGTTTTTCGCACTGTTAGGATTGATCTTGGCAACGATCGCCAATATTTTCATGCAAAACGACATGTTGGATACCATCATTCTGTACGCGGGTATCCTGATCTTCGTCGGTCTGACGGCGTACGACATCCAGCGCATCAAGCAAATGTCCGTGGTCGGCGGTGACGAGGAAGTGACCAAAGCGGCCATTATCGGTGCGCTGGCTTTGTACCTTGACTTTATCAACCTGTTTTATTACTTATTGCGTTTGATCGGTGATCGGGATTAAGAAATGCTTGCACCATCCTGATCAACTGTATCTTCGGCCCCGTTGCGGGCCTTTTTTCATGGAAACAAACGCAGCTCGACGCTGATGATGGACAATGGTATAGTAATGTTAAGTTTTCTATCAAGAGGTGAAGCGCCCGTGCGTCAAACGGAGTGGAGACTGGCCCCGTTGGACGAGGCGCGGGAACGTTTTTTGCGGGAGGTTACCTTTTCCCCTTCCGTCGAGACGGTGCCCGTCCGTAAGGCGCATGATCGTGTAACGGCCAAGCCGGTGGTGGCCCGTCGATCCGTTCCGGAATGGCCCTTGGCTGCGATGGACGGCGTTGCCGTTCGGGCGGAAATGACGGCGCAAGCCACACCGGACAAACCGGTGCAATTGTCCCTGGGCCGGGAAGCGGTATGGATCGACACGGGAGATCCGTTGCCCGATTTCGCTGATGCGGTCATTCCCGTCGAACAGATCGGGGTCGTGGATGAAAAGCGGGTGCAGATTTTCAGACCCGTTCCATCATGGAAGCATGTGCGGATGGCAGGAGAAGACGTATGCGCGGGAGAAATGATTCTTCCGTCTTGCCATCGCATTCGTCCGATCGATTTGGGCGTGATGTTGGCCTCCGGTGTGGAGGAAGTTTCGGTTTGGAGGCTTCCGCGCGTCGGCGTAATACCGACGGGCAGTGAGTTGGTGATGCCCGGGCAGGCCCCTGAGCGTGGGCAAATCGTGGAAAGTAATGGAACCGTGATATCGGGTTATCTGCGCGAGTGGGGAGCCGTTCCGGATTATCGGGGGATTGTGCCCGATGAGCCGGAACGCTTGATTCAGGCCGTACAGTCTGCTGTCAAAAAATGTGACATGGTTGTTCTGAATGCCGGATCTTCTGCCGGTTCGGAAGATTATACCGTTTCCGTTATTCAGAAGTTGGGCCGCGTTCTTCAGCACGGTGTGGCGACACGCCCGGGAAAACCGGTCATTCTTGGCATAGTGGAAGGGAAACCAGTAGTGGGTCTCCCGGGTTATCCCGTTTCCGCCTACCTCGGTCTCCAATGGTTCGTGCGACCGCTGATCGAAAAATGGTTTGGTACACCGATCGGGAAAGCAAATGAAGTCCGCGTCCGATTGGGAGCGGACGTGGCGGTCAAAACGGGAGCGGAAGATTTCGTACGTGTCGCTGTTGGAGAGGTTCGGGGCGAATGGGTGGCTTATCCTTTGGCCAAAGGGGCAGGAGTGGCTTCCTCGCTGTCCCGGGCGGATGGTTGGCTTCGCGTACCGATCGACCACAGTGGGTGGAAGGCCGGTACATGCGTATCCGTGGAGATGATCCATCCCCGTGGTTCATGGGAGAACCGGCTGTTGGTAGCCGGTGAGACTGATGTCGGGTTGGATGTGCTGGCAGATCGGATATCGTCTCATATCTCCGGATTCACCCTCCTTCCTTTGCCGATGGGTCGGGAGGAAGCTTGGCATGCGCTGCGGGAAGGACGCTGTCACCTCGTGATGTCGGCGGGCGACATGTCAGGAACGGAGGAAGCGGAAGCAAATGAGGCGTCATGGGTGTGCATCCATGGATGGCGTCGGGTCCGCGGGTGGATGATGCAACCCGATTCCGGCCATCGGTCCATTGGCGAATGGTTGAGGCAGGGAGCTCAATTGCTGGTCCACCCCCGTGGCACCCGTTCCCGGCAATGGTTGGAGGCGCAATGGTCCGATTGGGGGATCGGGCCGCAAGACTTGCGGGGAGGTTATCGAGTGGCGGCAAACGACCGGCAGATTGCCGCTGCCATCGCTGTGGGATCTGCGGATATCGGCATCGGATGTCCGGCAGTGGCGCGCGAATTCGGCTTGCTCTTTGTTCCCGCGTGGGAAGAGGAAGTCCAATTTGTCGCACCGAGGGATTGGCTCCGGTCACCGATGGGACGTTTGTTGGTCGACGTGTTGCAGTCCCGTTCTTTCCGTATGCGTTTGGAAATGTCAGGGGGTTATCGGTGCGGGAAGAGTGGGGAAATGATCGGCAGCTTGTGATCGAAAGGGTGTGGGGCCAATGCCCGGCCAATTGAGTCGTCCGCTGGACCGGTATCAGCGGCCGATTTGCGATTTGCGCGTATCGGTGACCGATCAGTGCAATTTCCGTTGTACATATTGCATGCCGAAAGAAGTGTTTGGACCGGATTACCCGTTTCTTCCGAAAGAGGCGTTGTTGACGTTGGAAGAAATTGTTCGCTTGGTTCGTCTGTTCGCTTCCCTCGGGGTGAGAAAGGTTCGGATAACGGGAGGCGAACCGCTGCTCCGTCGTGACTTGCCCGATTTGATCCGGATGCTGAATGAAGTGGAGGGCATTGAAGACATCGCGTTGACGACCAACGGGGTGTTGCTTCCCCGATACGCGGCCGCTCTAAAAAAGGCGGGATTGCAGCGGATCAACGTCAGCCTCGACGCCATCCATGATGCGGTGTTTCACCGCATGAACGGCGGGGTTGCCGGCGTCCGGCAGGTGCTGGACGGCATCCGGGCCGCGGCGGATGCAGGGTTGGGCGTCAAGGTGAATATGGTGGTGCAAAAAGGCGTCAACGACGGAGAAATCGTGCCGATGGCCCGCCATTTTCGCGGAACCGGTCACGTTGTGCGCTTTATCGAATATATGGATGTGGGAAGTACCAACGGATGGCGCCGGGATCAGGTGGTATCCAAACAGGAAATATTGGAACGGATACACCGTGAGATGCCATTGGAATCCATTCCGCCCCGCTATTACGGAGAAGTGGCCGACCGATACCGATACGCAGGAACCGATGAGGAGACCGGCGTGATTTCTTCCGTGACGGATGCGTTTTGCGGCACGTGCACGCGGGCGAGACTATCGGCCGACGGCCGACTGTTTACGTGCCTGTTTGCCGAAAAGGGGCACGACTTGCGCTCCTTGTTGAGAGGGGGCGCTCCGGATGAAGAGATACGCCGATGGATCGCGGAGATTTGGCGAAACCGCACGGATCGATATTCGGAAGAACGGGGCCAGGCGACGAACAGGAAAAAGAAAGTGGAGATGTCCTATATCGGCGGGTAAGGAGTGACGATAGCGTGGAAAAGTTGACGCACTTCAACGAACAGGGACGGGCCAAAATGGTGGATGTATCCGGAAAACCGGTGACGCGGCGTGTCGCTGTGGCGCGGGCACGCGTGTGCATGAAGCCGGAAACATTAAGCCGTATTCGTCAGGGGAACATGGAAAAAGGAGACGTGTTGGCCGTGGCCCAGGTGGCCGGGATCATGGCCGCCAAAAAAACGTCGGAACTGATTCCCATGTGCCATCCGATTCCCCTCCGCGGTGTTGACCTCCGTTTTTCCGAGGAAGGGGATTCTGTGCTCGTCATTGAAGCAGAAGTGAAAACCGACAGCGTCACCGGAGTGGAAATGGAGGCACTCACGGCGGTCAGTATCGCTGCTTTGACCGTCTACGACATGTGCAAAGCCATTGATAAAGAGATCACCGTCGAACAGACTTGCCTGATTCGTAAAACGGGGGGCAAAAGTGGCGATTTCATCCGAAAGGGAGAGTGAACGCATGCGACGCGTAGGGATACTGACCATCAGTGATAAGGGGGCGCGCGGTGAGCGCGAGGACCGAAGCGGGCAAGTGCTTCGCGAGCTGGTGCAGCGCATCGACGGAGAAGTGGAAGCGTATGAAATCATTCCGGATGACATGGATGCCATCCGTGAGATGTTGATCCATTTTACAGATGAGAAAAAACTGGACTTGGTGTTGACCACGGGCGGAACGGGGCTCGGCCCCAGAGACGTGACGCCTGAGGCGACGTTGTCCGTCATTCGACGTCAAGTACCCGGATTGGCGGAGGCCATGCGCGCCGCCACGATTGCCAAAACACGGTTTGCGATGTTGTCCAGGGCTGTGGCAGGAACACGGGGACACACCCTGATTCTCAACTTGCCCGGCAGTCCCAAAGGGGCCGCAGAATGTTTGAAGGCGGTGTTGGACGTATTGCCGCATGCTTTGGATCTCTTGAAAGGCCAGACGGAGCACTAGAGAGCGGGTCTGATCCATGAATGAGTTTTCCTTTACTTCACGTGCACGCTTAAAGGTCGCTCGGGGGATTTTGGCACCTTTCTCTCCAGTTCGCGAATGACCACACACACCATAAGCGATTTAGGCAAAATCCGTCAGGCAACGCTGTCCAGGCAGGGTGATTTCGCGTCCCCTGCCGGGGATAAAAAGAAAGAGAGGAGAGGGATGGATGCGTTCGTCGTGGACGATCGAAGTGGATGGCACGGTCCTCAAGCCGGCTTCTTTTACTTACGAGGAATTCCGACGGATGGATGACGAAACGGTCGAACCGGAAAAATGGGTACCGGGAGTGAAGGGGAACGCATTACGGTTGCAGGTTTTGCTCAGGCGTGTGGGGTTGCGGCTTGATACCACCCACTTGCGCTTTTGGGGAGCAGATGATTTTCAGGCTGAAATACCCGTAACTGACCTCCAAGATGCATTTTTGCTGTACCGGAAAAACGGTCGCCCGCTGAAAAAGGGATATCCTGTGCGATTGTATGTACCACAAGGGGAGAGCAACTGTCTGAACGTCAAATCAATTGTTCGGGTGGAAGCGGTGGCGTATGAGGGAGCAGATGCGAAAAAACCGGCAACCTTCGGATTTCGCAACATCATCCGACCGGAAGAGCTGTTGCAACCGGACTTTTCCGGATCGGTTCTCAAGCAGCGCTAAAGGAACCCACAAAAAGCCGATGATATATGAATTTTTTTGTCGGGATCATGCAGCGCAGGGCATGACCGGACATTCGCAGGCTGAAGATAGGTATGGCCGATTTCCCGTGAGCGATAAAGGGCGTGTCTGGTGAATCCGTGTGTGGGCAAAATGCTTTCCCAAAGAAGCAGACCTAAACCCGGTGGAGCAAAGACCCGGAATAACGCAGGAATGAATCGCGGGCAACTTCCTCTCAGCGAAGCGCATTTTGCCCGCGTCCTGCACTGACCGGGTCGGAGCGGCCATCACCTGCTTCCTTTTAGGGCGCAGGGAGAGCGAGGCGGGAAAACAAGTGGGCGGTATTCACCATACCCGTTTTGCGGGTTCAGGCGGGAAATCGGACCTCTCGAGACGGAAAGAAAATGGGGCGCATGTGTGCTTGGCAATCAACATGTGTCGTTGAGTTACAGCGATACACAATGTTGAGACTCCACACGGCTGAAGTACCACAGGCACTCCCTATGGTCGCCGTGGGCTTTTAGGCGGCAGTTTCTGTAAAAAGGGTGGATGCCATTTCACTAAGGGATTTTGGGGTATACTGCAAGAGATGGTCGGACGGCAAAAGTCGGTCATCGATGTTCGTTGCCAAGCAGGAAGCGGAAATCGGCCGATCTGTTTGGGGGGTATGGGAAAAAGGTAGAATTTCCTTTTGCCGGTGTATTTTATGGTCCAAAAAAATGTATTTTCCCTATTGACATCGATTCGATGTCTGTGTTAATTTATATATCGTCTCAGCGAGACTGGGCATAAGGAAACAGCAAAAAGAAAATAAAAAACCACTTGCAAACATGACATCGATTCAGTATAATAATAGATGTCGCTTCGAAACGATCCTCAGTAGCTCAATGGTAGAGCGCCCGGCTGTTAACCGGTAGGTTGCAGGTTCGAGTCCTGCCTGAGGAGCCATCTTTTCCTGGAGAGATACTCAAGTGGCCGAAGAGGACGGTTTGCTAAACCGTTAGGGGGTCGAATGGCCCCGCGCGGGTTCGAATCCCGCTCTCTCCGCCAGAAGGTCTTCGAAGTGACCGAGTCCGGAATAATGTTACGTGGCCCGTTGGTGAAGTGGTTTAACACACCAGCCTTTCACGCTGGCATGCAGGGGTTCGAATCCCCTACGGGTCACCAATATGGACGGTTAGCTCAGCGGGAGAGCACCTGCTTCACACGCAGGGGGTCGGCGGTTCGATCCCGTCACCGTCCACCAAATACGGGGAATACTCCCCTTCCTACGCGGAGCTGTGGTGAAGTTGGAGTTCACGCCGGCCTGTCACGCCGGAGGTCGCGGGTTCGAGTCCCGTCAGCTCCGCCATTATTATGGCGGCCATGGCGAAGTGGTTAACGCACCGGATTGTGGCTCCGGCATTCGTGGGTTCGATTCCCACTGGTCGCCCCATGACGCTGGGGAGTAGCCAAGTGGTAAGGCAACGGACTTTGACTCCGTGATGCGTAGGTTCGATCCCTACCTCCCCAGCCATTGCGAGCCATTAGCTCAGTTGGTAGAGCACCTGACTTTTAATCAGGGTGTCCCAGGTTCGAGTCCTGGATGGCTCACCACATCATCGCGATATCAATCAGCGGCGGTTTTTCCCACATAGGCCGGTTGGTGCCGGTTGGGTAACGGGCCGGTCGCCTCCGGATCTCTATGCGGGTGTGGCGGAATTGGCAGACGCACTAGACTTAGGATCTAGCGCCTCTGGCGTGGGGGTTCGAGTCCCTCCACCCGCACCAAGCGGATGAAAACATGCGGTCGTGGTGGAACTGGCAGACACGCTATCTTGAGGGGGTAGTGGCCGTAAGGCCGTGCGAGTTCGAGTCTCGCCGACCGCACCAGTTTTGAAAAATCGCCAGCCAATGTAATAGATTCTGTTCTTTCGGGGTGTGGCTCAGCTTGGTAGAGCGCCTCGTTCGGGACGAGGAGGTCGCAGGTTCAAATCCTGTCACCCCGACCATTTCCTAACTTCAGGCAAACTTGATGAAATGCGGGTGTAGTTCAGTGGTAGAACACCGGCCTTCCAAGCCGGATGCGTGGGTTCGATTCCCATCACCCGCTCCAAAACGACGACCGTGGCGATGGGCTGCGGTCGTGTTCTTTTATTCGCGGAAGATCGGAGGACACTCCATTGCAGGACGAATTTGCCTTGATCCGCTTGTTGACGAAATATCGACCGTCCCCTCCGCCGTCCGTTGAGGTGGATGTGGGTGACGATGCCGCTGTTGTCCATCCGCTGAATCTTTCCCTTGTCATCACGTCCGATACCATGATCGAAACCGTTCATTTCCTGCCGGAAACCATGCGCCCCGCGGATATCGGTTGGAAGCTGGCGGCGGCCAACATCAGCGATATCGCGGCGATGGGCGGATTGCCGCGTTATGGTGTCGTTTCGTTAGCTGTTCCCCGTCATTGGGAGAAGCATGCGCTGGTCGATCTGTACCGGGGGATGTATGATTTGGCAAATCGGTATGGTTTGGTGATTGTCGGCGGAGATACGGTGAAGGCGCCGCATGATCTGACTGTCACTTTGACGGTGATTGGAGAGGTGGAGGGCGGACAAGCCCTGAAACGATCCGCGGCCCGTGAGGGCGATGTGGTGTTTCTGACGGGGACAGTGGGGGATTCGAGCGCGGGTTTGCATGTGCTGCTGAACGGAAACGATGGGACAAAGAAGCGGTTTGCCGACTTGATCCGTGCCCACCGCCGTCCCATTCCGCAGGTGGCGGCCGGCCGTTTGTTGGCGTCTTTGGACGCGGAGGCGGCGGCCAATGACATCAGTGACGGCTTGGCACAGGAATGTTGGGAAATCGCTGAAGCGAGCGGCGTTCGCGTCGTATTGGAAAAAGATCGAATCCCCTTGTCCGACGCGTTGGTCGACTATGCCAGCCAAACAGGTTATGATCCGTATGAGTGGGCGCTGTACGGAGGGGAAGACTTTCAATTGGTGGGGTGCGTGCCGGAAGCGGTGTTTGCGCGCTTGGAACAAACGGCGCATAATGAAGGTGTGACCTTGTTTCGGATTGGTTGGACGGAACGGGGCAAACCTGCGGTGGAATGGGTAACGGATCAAGGAAGAACCGTACTGGAACGACGGGGTTACAACCACTTCACGGACGGGTGATGGAGATGCATGAACCTTGTCTCTGGATCGTCAAATCGGAACAGGAGACGAGAGAGCTGGGCCGACGCTTGGCCCCGCTGCTTCAACCCGGCGACGTGCTGGCGCTGGAGGGGGACCTGGGTGCGGGAAAAACGACATTCACCCAAGGGGTGGCCCAAGGTTTGGGTATCGACGCATACATCGACAGTCCCACCTTCACCCTGATCAAGGAATATCACGGGCGCCTTCCGCTGTATCACATGGATGTGTATCGGTTGGAGGGAGCAGATGAAGATCTGGGATGGGACGAGTATTTTTACGGTGACGGTGTCACGCTGGTGGAATGGGCGAGCCGTATCCAACCGCTGATGCCGGAGGAGACCGTCTGGTTCACGTTTCATGTGCTGTCCACTGGTGAACGGGAGATCCGCCTTCATTTGCGGAACGACCGTTCCAGGCGGATGTGTGAGGAGCTGAGCGGAAGATGAAAATCCTGGCGATGGATACGTCCACATTGGTGATGGGTGTGGCTGTCCTGGAGGAAGATCGCGTACTCGGAGAATTGACAACCAATTTGCATCGAAATCACTCTGTCCGTTTGATGCCCGCGATTGACCGTTTGTTGCGGGATTTGGCGCTTTCGGTGGATGATTTGGATGCGGTGGCGGTGGCGCAAGGACCGGGCTCCTACACCGGGGTGAGAATCGGTGTCACGACGGCCAAAACCATTGCCTGGAGCCGGAAATTGCCGCTGATCGGGGTGTCCAGTTTGGCGGTATTGGCGATGAACGGTCGCCATTTTGACGGCGGGATCGTGCCGTTGTTCGACGCCAGGCGCGAACGTGCCTATACGGGACTGTATCAACGGACCGATGACGGGTTGGTACAGAAAGCCCGGGAAGAGCGAGTCGTACCGGTCGAACAGTGGCTGAGTGAACTGTCGGGATTGGGTCCGATGCTGTTTCTCGGGGATGATGTCAACCGCTTTCGTGCTCAAATTGAGGCCGCACTCGGCAACCAAGCGGTGTTCGGCTGCCCGCCGGAAAACATTCCGCGAGCGTCCATGCTGGGGCAGTTGGCTTATGCCCGCTGGCAACGAGGCCAGGTGGCCGATGAGGCATTTGCGCCTAATTATCTTCAGAAAACCGAAGCGGAAGTCAAATGGTCAGCTCGGCAACAAATGGAGTGAACCGGCATGGAACGTTCACGGATTGAATTTCGCCCGATGAAGATGTCCGATCTGCCAGCGATCCTTGAGGTGGAACACGCCTCGTTTCCCACTCCCTGGCCGAAAGAGGCGTTTGTCAACGAATTGTTGCACAGCCCGTTCGCGCATTACACCGTGGTCACCGTCGACGGGGAAATCGCCGGTTATTGCGGCATGTGGATCATAGTGGATGAAGCGCACATCACCAATATCGCGATTCATCCGAAATACCGCGGGAAAAAACTGGGACAGGCCACGTTGGCCTATATGAAACGATTGGCCCGGTTGTTGGGCGCAGGCAAAATGACATTGGAAGTGCGGGTATCCAATCACGTGGCCCAGCACGTGTACCGCAAATTGGGATTTGAAGCCAAAGGCATTCGTCCCCGCTATTATTCGGACAATCAGGAGGATGCCTTGATCATGTGGGTGACATTGGATGAAGATGACGGAGAACATACAGTTGAATCAAACCAGAACACTGGTACTGGGGATTGAAACCAGCTGTGACGAAACAGCGGCGGCCGTGGTTGAAAACGGACAACGGTTATTGTCCAACGTCATTTCTTCCCAGGTGGACGTGCACCGCAAGTTTGGCGGCGTGGTACCGGAGGTGGCTTCGCGCCGACATGTGGAGCGGATCACGCAGATCATTCAGGAAGCCTTGGATCGTGCCGGCGTCACATTGGACGATCTGTCCGCCGTGGCCGTCACCCAGGGTCCCGGTTTGGTGGGAGCGCTCTTGATCGGGGTTTCTGCGGCCAAGGCGCTGTCGTTTGCACGTGGGATTCCATTGGTACCGGTGCATCACATCGCCGGTCACATTTACGCCAGCCACCTGGTGGAACCACTTTCGTTCCCGTTGGTGGCGCTGGTCGTTTCCGGTGGCCATACCGAGCTGATTCTGATGCGGGAACACAACCGGTTTGAACGATTGGGCCGGACAAGGGACGATGCGGCCGGAGAAGCCTACGACAAAGTGGCCCGGCTGCTCCATTTGCCGTATCCCGGCGGACCGGAAATCGACCGATTGGCCAAAGAAGGCAGGGACGTGCTGGATTTTCCGAGGGCATGGCTGGAGCCGGATTCCTTCGATTTCAGTTTCAGCGGGTTGAAATCTGCGGTGATCAATTATCTGCACAACGCGCGTCAACGGGGGGAGACAATCAATCCGGCGGATGTGGCCGCCAGTTTTCAGGAGTCGGTCATCGAGGTGCTGGTGGAAAAAGCGATGAGAGCAGTCGCCCACACCGGTGTGAAGCAATTGGTACTGGCGGGCGGCGTATCGGCCAACAGCCGCTTGCGTGAAGTGCTGGATGCACGATGCCGGGAAACCGGGATTACGTTGCGTGTGCCGCCGTTGTCGCTGTGCACCGACAATGCGGCGATGATTGCCGCGGCGGGTACTTACCGCTTTTTTGACGGGCAATTGGGCGATTTGTCGCTCAATGCGGAACCCAATCTGCCGTTGGTATGATTGCGGCGGATTGTCGGCGAGTGGCAAGGATCATCCGTGGGCTTTCGGACGGTCCCCCTCAAAAAGGATGCTGAATCGTGGGATGAAAAGCGGCTTTGCACGTGATCCCCTCACAGGGATGGTCAGGGCAAACACGAAACGTTGGCCTCATCGAGCTGTGTTCATTGCTGGCAGTCGGATTTTGTATGTCATGGCAGGTGGTTCTGGCGGCGAAGACTCCCACCGGGTAAAACCATGAGCGTGAGTCAGGAGGAACCGGCGTACCGGTAATACCACGGGCACTTCCGTTGGTCGCAGGTACGTTGCCCATGCGGGTACACGCAGCGTTGCCGTCGAACTGCAGGGGATATCGGGTGATAGCATATCTCTGAACCCAGGCGTTGTCCAAAGCGGAAACGGACTGCGGACGCAACGACCCGGGAATCCCATGTCTTCAGACGTGTGGCGTGTTAACCCCTGCTATCTGGTTAAGGATAGCAGGGGTTTGTTTTTGTTCATCAATATCCCCCTGTTATCCGATGAAGCGGATCAGCTCGCGATTCAATTTCTCCAACTCTTCGTAGAACAATCCATGGCCACTGTACTGAAAAGGGATGAGTTCCGATCCCCTGATTTGGGCATGCATCAATTCGGCAAACGCGAATGGGCAGACTTTGTCCTGTACACTATGAAAAATGCCGGTTGGTACATCAATTTTGGAAAAATCTTGCCCTACATCTTCATCTCGAAGGGAAACTGCACACTTCGCCGTTGCATGACCGGACGCTTCTATTCCCAATCCGTGGAACCAGTCTTTCAAACGCTTCGTTACATAACGTGCGAAAAATATGTCCCAAACACCATCCAGCATTTTGGGGCGATCGGTATAGGTAGCTGCGATTAACTTACTCCATGACTGTTCCCAACGCTTTATTTCCTTTTTTGTCAGTCCATATGGTATTCCGGGGCGTCTGGTGAAGCCCGCAGCCCCGATAAGGACCAGTTTGGAGACTTTATGCCCTGAATGCCGAGCCATGTATCGAATGGCAATGGCTCCTCCCATCGAGTGTCCGACAAGGGTGACATCCTCTGACTGCAGAGTATCAATCACCATACGGATGTCATCTGCCAATCGGTTGTACGAGTATCCTGACCAGGGGCGATCCGACTTGCCGAATCCGCGTAAATCCACCCCAATGCAACGGTAGCCCATTTTGGGGAGTTGGTTGAACTGATACTCAAACATTTTATGGTTGAGCGGCCATCCGTGTATAAATAAGATTGGTTTTCCGTATCCAGGATCGCAATCCTCGACGAACAGGTTGACATTTCGTTCAACCGGAATGTAGTAACCCATCCGTATGCCTCCCAGACGTGTTTGATAAATGTACATCGCTTTTTTCGATGGTCGGTTGTTTTGTGAAGCCGAAAGTTAAAAAAGCGAGCGGGAAAACCCGGCCCTTCAGGGTTGGGATGAAAGCGAGCGTTGGGCGTGGGAAGGCTTTGTCCCTCTCGTAAGCCATACAGTATTTGGGTACAATCGCGACAGAATTTGGGTGCAATCAAAAAAGGAAGGGTAAAAACACTGAAAACGGCAATACGAGCAAAAGACTCGTGAAACCTAAAATCACCCAGGCTTCGACAAAGCCATCGTGGATGGATGTGGGCTGCCACGCCGGATGAAGCAGATGCCGACCAAAGGGAGTGCCTCCGGTACCTCAGCCGTGCAGAGCAAGTCACGTTAAAATTCGTAAAAAAAGCGACCCCAAAACGAAAAGACTTCGACCTCATCATGGAATCATCCGTTTTTTCGCTTTGGGGTGGAAACCTGCGCTTGATGGTGAAGGGGTCATCACAAGGAACTCTTTAATCTCTTCAAAGCCCAGAGATAATGATCCTTGGTGATACCGGGGGCGAACTCTTCCGGTAACTCTTCGAGATCAGGGATCGGAGCGCCTTCCGGTGTCCCGACCACCACCCGGAGCGGCTCACCTGTTTCCGGGTTCTTTCCTTTCCAAATCTTGTCGATATCCTTGTAATCCTTGTCGCTCCAAGTGTAAAGGACGTTGTTCAATCCCCGCGCGATGTACTTTTTGGCGTAATCAAATTTGGTATTGTCAAGACTCGGAATGGGAAGCATACGGGAGACGTCGACTCCGGTCAGGGATTCCATCGCTTTGGCATATGCAAGGATATGCGTTCCTCCT
Organism: Polycladomyces zharkentensis; assembly: GCF_016938855.1. Lineage (NCBI taxonomy): Bacteria > Bacillati > Bacillota > Bacilli > Caryophanales > Thermoactinomycetaceae > Polycladomyces > Polycladomyces zharkentensis. The sequence goes on from NZ_JAFHAP010000009.1 coordinate 114,280, forward strand.
CGCACCAGCAGATAGCCGATCATTTCCCTCGCCACGGGAGCGTCAGTCATTTCGTATACACGCATTTTATGGGTGCGGGCACCGAGTTTCCAGGAAGAAATTGTGGAGCAGATCTTGTATCAGATTGCCGCTGTTGAACACGTAGCTCCCATTCCACGGATTTCCCGTCGAATCGGCGGGAAATGCCGTCTGAGCGGTCACAATAAAATAATGCGAATTACGCGCGTCCAAACCGTTACGCAGTGGGGTGGTATCCGGATCTCCCGGATTGGTGATACCGGTGGACAACAGATTGATGGTTGTGCTCACCAGTTCCACATGTCCGAATTCCTCCGCAGTGATACTGGTCACCAGATCATAATAGGGTTTCAACTTCCTTTTGCCACGAAAGTTGAACGATTGAAACATATAATTGTTCAGCGTAGACATTTCTCCGAACCGACCGCCGAGCAACTCCTGGACGGCGGCGGCCGCGTTGGCGTCCCCGTGTTCGGGAACGGGCAATTCGATGGCAAGCCGATTGATCCGCTTGAACATGATTTCCCCTCAGTTCCCGTACAAAAGATTTAGACGTTCCCTTGAAAGGTGAAGGATCAGTCTTCATTCCCGCGAGAAGAAGATTGGTGTGCCCGGCGCCTTTTCCCGTCAGGGGTGGGTACGACCCAGATGATTTGCTGGGTACGGATCAAAAACGGACTGCCGCCGGAATCAACCACAATATGATCCGGCAGGACCGAATACAATCTCCCCCTGACGCTGCCTCTGGCCGTTTCCACTGTAATCCATCTGCCGATCATGGAATGCATTGCTTGATACACATAAGGAGCAAACGGCTCATCGTATAGGGTAACCGGTATCCATCCGAGTCCCCTCCTTTATGGATCGCATGCGGTACACGGAGATGGTGGGAGCAACGAACCCAAAACTGTTCAGGTTTTTGTTCGCTTACTCCTTATCTCCCATCATATGTTGGGAGTTTTCCGGTCAGAAATTGTCCTATGTTGACGTGAATGTTTCATTCCTTCAAGTGAAGACGGATAAAAGAAAAGAGGAAATTTCAGCAGATCGAACATGATCTCAACCGGATCTGAAGCATGAAAGCATCACGATGGCAGGAGTCTAGGTGGAAGAGGTTCCGGAACCGGTCATTTGGTTGTTGTTAAGAGTTGGGTGGTCACAAAAAAAGACGGCCCGGAAAGAGCCGTCTTTTTACCGGTTGCATGTTTCACAGGTTGGTTTCCTTCTTGGAATTCCCACGATTTCAGCAGGGGATGCGCTTCCTCCTAACCACACGTGTGGTAGCGATTTATACCGTAGATTGGCCGTGACATCTACAGCCTTACCTCTCCCCTTCGTTGATGCAACTCCTGTATGATCAGAGGATATTCTTTATCAAGTTTATAAAACAGCAACAGAACAAATTGAATCACTCCTATGGCCAGCGGGATATAAATGAATAGGGCTTTAATGGCGAGTAGAGCTGAATCTGTTTGCGTAGCACTTCCTCCGACATATCCTCCCAAGGCCAAGATCCAACCGATGAGTGCCGAACCCAAACCGGTACCTACCTTTGTTCCGAAGCTTCCTGCACTGTAAACCAATCCTTCGGTTCTGACCCCCGATTTCCATTCTCCATATTAACAGAGATAAAAGAAATAACTAACATCATGACAGAGGCTTTTTGTGATTTTGCCGATAGGGTACGAAAAATACTCAAGAGAAATAACGATATGCAAAAACTTCATTTTTAACAATATATATGAAAAAATAACAATTCCACAGCTTGCTAAATTAGTGGACCTGAGACCGGGTTATTTGTCCCAATTGTTTAAAAAAGAAGTTGGTATCCCCCTGAGTAAATATATACAACGTGAAAAAATCGAAGAAGCGAAGAAATTACTGATTCTAACTGATTACTCCTTGGCAGATATTTGCTCGCGCCTAAATTTTAACGACCAAAGCTACTTTACCAAGGTATTTAAAAAGTTTACAGGCGTCACTCCAAAACAGTATAGGGATAATCATCAACCATCGACATGCATTTACCCCGAGAAACGGGAGAATGTTTCCTGAACGATTTCATTTCCAGGATTTCAAAGGAGTAAATAGACTTGCCTTACAAATTATCCTGAGTGGTGGGTGTGCCGGATCACCAAGCGGCAGGCAGATCCCTCTCAAAAGGGAGGAGACGTTGACGGCGATGTTTGCAGAGCCGGTTTCAAGTAGAAAGATTGCAGTATGATGATGAAAATAACCATTCCCATTACAACGGGTGAAAACGGAAAACAGGCTTGATTTGGGACCGGCGGAACAAAAACGGGGGAATCGACTTCACATTCGGTCAATGAAAAAAACTCCGAGTTGCGAATCTCTTTTTCCTTCGATACAATAAATAGAGATTTTGATGGTGATGTTTGACAATCGTATATCAAAAGGGAAAAGGTGGAGTGGTTCGCCCACTCCCGAAGAGGGAAGCCGGTGAAAATCCGGCGCGGTCCCGCCACTGTGAATGGGGAGCGATACCGCGGTCACTGTCGTCAGTGTGACGATGGGAAGGCCCGGTATGGGTGCGCGATGATCCATGAGCCAGGAGACCTGCCTTTTCCAACAACACCGTTGACCTACGAGGATAGGGAGGTGTTTAGATCGGGCTGGACGATTGTCCGCTGGATGAGCGCAGCCCGCCTGGGGATTCGTGTACCTTTTTCAGGCCCTCAGACGGGAGTCGCTGCATTCGGTCGGGTTGAGGCACAACTGCGCGATTTAAGCACTTCCATTTGGAGGTGCTTTTATTTTTTGGCAGGGGAGGTTCTTTATGTTTCGCAGTGTGATAGGAGCATGCTTGCTGGGGGTGTGTTGTTGGTGGGGGGTGTCCACGGCGTGGGCCCACGGTGATGAGAATCACGGGGCACAGCATCCGGCTCAGGAGCGTGTGGTACCGTTGGAAAAAGCCGTTCCGGACCAGCATCCGGCACAGGTTGTACTGGACGCCGGTGAATGGCCGGACGGTACATCGGTTCGGGTGAAGATGTTCGCCCCGGCTTCGGGTGTACTGTCCACCGATTTTCCCCGGGTGGAAGGGACACCTTTGCTGGACAGCACGATGGCGGTCAATGCGGGGAAGGTGCGGTTCACGTATCTGTTTCCGATTCGGGGAACGTACCACATCATGTTGGAACGGACGGATGGGGGCAAAAGTGTCCCGAAACCGGTGACACTGACCATCCCGGAAAATCCGCAGGAAGTGCGCAATCTGTTTTTGTTGCTCGCCGGACTGTTCGGATTGGGCGGTTTGTCCGGATATATCTTGACGCGTTGGAGGGTTCGAAGCCATGCAGAAACGTAAGCGCGATTTGCTAACCGCCGGTTCTGTCGTCTCTTGCGGGCGTTCTCCCATTGATGAAATCGGGGTGGGTGGCGGGCGATCCCGATGGAACAAACGTCAAAGGGGATTGGGTTCTCTCCTGCCGGTCTGGGTCGGGCTATGCCTGATGATGCTGTTGATCCCCCATACTTCTGTACTGGCAGCCCCTTCTACGGGTTGGTCCGAACTGCGGTTGGACAAGCGGGCGGAAGTGGGACATCTGGCACATTACCAAGGAAAATTGGCGGGAGTAACTCCCGCTCATCCGGCGGAGATAGAGTTGGTTGCCCGCAATCAGGAGCATGGGAATACGGTGTTCCGTAGCCGCGTGCAGATAAAGGACGGACATTTTCGATTTGCCGTTCAATTTTTTGACGGTGCGCCCCATCAAGTGTTACTCCTCGCTTACCGGCCGGGGGAAGCGAAGCCGTTTGCAACTCAACAGGTACAAGTGGATGTGGAGACATTGCCGCCACCGCGATCGGCACAGGCAAAGGCTTTCACGTTGCTGTTGGGGATAACGGCTGTGGGCATGATGATCGGTTCGGGATTGGCTTTTTGGCGGGAAAGACGAACACAAAACCGGCAGAATCACGAAACAAATGAGGTTGCTGCCGGGCTGTGAGGTTCGCGATTGCTGCAGCCGCGCAATCTCAGGGTATGTTCCACCAAAGGAACTCCGTTTGTAAACGAACATTCCCGCTAGCGGCATTTGAGCAAGCGAAACCGGAGCGAGCGGGAAAACGGTGCATCCGGAGCTGCCGGCAGTTCAAGGGCCTTTTCAGCAGTCTCAACCCAAAAGGAGGAGTAAGTATGGCGTATCAAGTGGGTCATGAGCGACAACATCGTCGGATATTCCGTTGGCTGTGGTCGTTGCCTTTTCAGATGGTGGCGGTGTTGGTGATGGTGGGCGTGGTGCTGTACACCTTGTTGTTTTCCGGGTATCCGCCCATCCATGATGCCACACACGAATTCCGGCACGCGCTGATGTTGATTCCCTGTCACTGAGGGAGGCCATGATGGCGGGCAGATGGTTGTTGCGTCATTGGGAAAGATGGTTGTGTACGCTGGCGGACCGGTGGGATTACCGTGGACTGAAATGGGGATTGTTGGCGGTACGCTTGTTGTTGGACAGAGAGCCGGGCAGGGGGGGCGATGTGTTGGCGGCGTGGTCGACACACCCCCATTGGGTGCTTCGCCATCTGGCCGGAAGGGAATTGTACGGTTGTTGGCCGTATCGGGAGGAAGAAACCGCTCAGTTGCTCTGTCAGTTGGCACAGGATCCAAACTTTCGCGTGCGAGAAGGGGCCGCCTTCTCGGTTGCCAAGTTGTTGGCACAGGGTGGGGAGCGGGAATGGGCCCGGTTTTCCGGATGGGTGACATCTCCCGTTCCCGAAGTGCGCCAAACGGCGGCGATGGCCTTCATTCCTCTGTTGCGCGATGGCCGATCAGGCCTGCCGATCAGGGAAGCCGCCGAACAATTGCGGTCGGACCCGAGCGAACGGGTGCGGACGGTTACCCGTTTCTGGCCGGTATGATGTCGGGAGGAAAGGAGGGAATCCGTGGTACAAGAGAAGAGCTTAACCGGGAAATGGGACGAGGTGTGGCCGGACTGGGAAACAACCGCCGACATTCCCGTTCCCCAATCGCTCATGGATCAGGTGATCGGTCAGGATCACGCGGTGGAGTGGGTGCGAAGGGCGGCGAGACAACGCCGTTCGGTGTTACTGGTGGGCGAGCCGGGAACCGGCAAAAGCATGTTGGCCCGGGCAATGGCCGATACGATGATGCCGTCGGAAAAAAGGGATGTACTGGTTAGCGCCAATCCTCGCGAATATAACCAGCCACTGGTGCGGATTGTACCTGCGGGAGAGGGGAGAAAAGAAGTGGACCGGTGGCGGATGAAAGTCCGCAATCGGTTGAAAGCCGTCCGGTTTTTGATGGTGATGTTGGTCATGACGACGATGACGGTTTCACTGTTTTACGCCTGGACGCGACAGGAGTGGTGGTTGTTGGCGATCGGCCCGGTGTTGGCTTATTCTCTCATTCACTTGTCCCGACGGCGACGGTGGAGGGAAGAGCTGATGCTGATGCCCCGCTTGTTGATTGACCGCTCGGAGGAAACGGGGGTTCCGTTCGTCGATGCCACCGGGTTACATGCGGGCGGTTTGTTGGGAGATGTTCGGCATGATCCTTATCAGTCGGGTGGTTTGGAGACCCCGCCCCACGCTTTGGTGGAACCGGGGGCGATTCACCGGGCGGACGGCGGCATTTTGTTCATCGACGAGATTTCCACGTTGGACATGGAAACACAACAGCGACTCCTCACCGCTTTTCAGGAAAAAGAGCTGGCCATCACGGGACGGCATGCAGGTTCCAGCGGCAGCATGATTCATACAAGGCCCGTTCCGTGCGATTTTCTCCTCGTGATGGCAGGCAATCCGCCCGATCTGGACAGATTGCATCCGGCATTGCGCTCCCGGATTCGGGGTTACGGTTATGAGATTCACATGAACAACTCGATGCCGGATACGCCTGCCAACCGGTTCCGATTGGCCCGTTTTATCGCGCAGGAAGTGCGGAAGGACGGTCGCATCCCCCATTTCACAAAGGGAGCGGTTGATGCCGTGATCGAACAGGCGAGAGTGTGGGCCGGCCAGCCGTCGGCATTGACGACCCGGTTTCGCGATTTGGGTGGATTGATTCGTGCGGCGGGTGATTTGGCAAAAGAAGCCGGAGCCGACCTGGTCATGCCTTCTCATGTGGAAAGAGCGGCGGTGTGGATTCGCCCGCTTTACCACCAACAGGGTTCACTGGTGCCGATGTGCTACGGCAAACAGGATGCTGAGCGGAAACAACCATCCATTCCGTCCAGGTAGGAGGGAGAGGAATGAACGAGCAAAACCGCGGTAAGTTGTACGTGGTGGGGTTCGGTCCCGGTCATTTTGATCACATGACGCACCGGGCGCGGGAAGCGATCCGCGACAGTGATGTGATCGTCGGATACAACACCTATGTCGACATCATCCGGGATTTATTGGACAATCAGGAAATCGTGCAAACCGGCATGACGGAAGAGGTCAGTCGGGCGCAGACGGCGGTTGAGCTGGCCGAGAGCGGAAAAAAGGTGGCCGTGATTTCCAGCGGCGATGCAGGCGTGTACGGAATGGCCGGGCTGGTGTATGAGGTGTTGGTGGAAAAAGGATGGCGTCCGGGTGAAGGCGTGGAAGTGGAGGTGATCCCCGGGGTGTCAGCGATCAACTCCTGCGCGGCGCTTCTGGGGTCGCCCGTGATGCACGATGCCTGTATGATCAGCCTGAGTGACCATCTCACCCCCTGGGAAATGATCGCCCGCCGGATTGAAGCGGCTGCGGCAGCCGATTTCGTTATCGCACTGTACAACCCCAAAAGCGGACGCCGTACCCGCCAGATCGTGGAAACCCAACGCATCCTGCTTCAGTATCGGTCACCGGACACACCCGTCGGCCTGGTGAAAAGCGCTTATCGGGAACGGCAACACGTGGTGATCACGACGCTGGGTGAGATGCTGGAACATGAGATCGGCATGTTGACAACAGTATTGATCGGCAACTCCACCACTTTTGTCCATCACGGATTGATGATCACACCGCGCGGTTACCAGCGCAAATATACACTAACCCAAAAGGAACAGGTTTTGAAGCTGCATGAACGTCTGCGGACGGAAGCTGAGCCGTGGTCTCTCAACGCGCAGACGGAGAAGCCGCATCCAACGGGCACAAAAGAGACGAAAGAACCGGTCATATGGGCCGAGGAAGCGTTGGCGCTTCTTCAGGCCGCAGGCAAGGTTCCCGCCATCGGCACCGCTCCCGCTGCGGTGCCCCATGTCACCCCGATTTTGGAAGTGGCCATTTCTTCCGGTGTCGCAGAAAAAAAGTGGACGCCGAACCAAATGGCCGCACTGGCATCGCTGGCGGGAGACAAAGGAGAAATCACGTATACGCCGGATCATCAAATGATTCTGCGGATTCCGACCGATGATCCGGACTCGGTGGTCCGCCGCCTGACCGATGCGGGATGGTCGGTTCACCCCGTCGGCGATGTGGTACAGGTCAAGGCATGCGATTTTTGCGATGGCGACAAAGGCGAGTCGATTCCGCACGCCGAGGAGTTGAACCGCCGGTTGGGAGGGATGAACGTCCCCAAAGAATTGAAAATCGGCTTCAACGGCTGTGCGATGGCCTGTTACGGTGCAGTGACGGAAGATATCGGGATCGTCTACCGACGCGGCACGTACGATTTGTTTCTGGGCGGCAAAAAGATCGGTCGCAATGCCCATCCCGCCCAGCGGGTGGCGGAAGGCCTCACGCCGGAAGAGATGCTGGCGGCGGTGGAAAACGTTGTGCGGGAATATGCGGAAAAAGGGCACCCCAACGAGCGGTTCCACAAGTTTTTCAAACGTGTCCAAGAGGTGAGCGGGTTCCGGTATCGGGAACAACCCCAGCCGGTAACGGTGGATATCGTCTGCGGGGACTGAAGCAAGGAGGAAAAACCGATGGAAGCTTGTTTGTTTGTGGGTCACGGCAGTCGGGACCCGGAAGGGAACGCCCAGTTGCTGGATTTTACGTCACGGATTGGACGGCATCTCTCTGTTCCGGTTGTGGAGACATGTTTTTTGGAGCTGGCCGAACCGGACATCCCCGCAGGCATCCGCCGATGTGTGGAAAAAGGGGCCAAACGGATTACAGTGCTCCCCATCATGCTCTTGTTTGCGGGGCATGCCAAGGTACATATCCCCCTCGCGATCCGGGAAGCCGCCCGCCAATATCCCGATGTGACGTTCAGATACGGACGTCCGGTCGGGGTGGATCAATCGGTGGTGTCCATTTTGGAACGCCGAGTCCGATCCATCGCCGATCTGCCGGAAGACCGAAGCGAAAGCGATACGGCCGTACTGGTCGTGGGCCGGGGATCAAGTGATGCGGAGGCCAACAGCGATTTGTTCAAAATCTCGCGGTTGTTGTGGGAGCGTCTTCCGGTTCGATGGGTGGAAACGGCATTTGTCGGGGTTACGGAACCCGGATGGGAAGAGGGAGTGGAGAGATGTGTTCGGCTGGGGGCTCAAAACATCATCATCCTGCCCTATCTGCTGTTTACCGGCGTGCTTATCAAACGGATGGACAGCCGCTTGAGCGACCTTCGTGACCGGTTTGCAGGTGTTCAGCTGAGTATGACCGACTATCTCGGGCTGGATGACGGATTGGTCAGCGTGATGGTGAACCGGCTGTTGAAAGCCGCCGACGGGCGGGGATTGGATTGGGAGCGGTTGGCGTCGGTCGCCGAAGCCAACGGTCATCATTTTCATCACCACCATCACGATCATCACCATCATCATGATGATCACCACCATGAGCAGGTTGACCAACCGTTGTAAGTCCATTTGCTTTAACGGATCTTTGAGTGCAGGCTTTGCAGAAGAGAGCGAAAACGGCGCACCTGAAAACGCGATGGGTTCATTCACTCTGTCAGCAGTCCTCGAAAAAATCGGAAATGACTTACCCCGAAGCAACCGGACAAAAGCAAGGAGTTCGCTATGATGCACGCTGAACCGCAGACGACGATTCATGGTACCACTCGCGAAACGGGAGGAGAGACAATGATCCTGTTTTTGGCCGGAACCAGTGATGCGCGGGAGTTGGCCGTTCGCATCCGACAGGCGGGACATCCGCTTTTGGCAACGGTGGTCACGGAGAACGCCGCCAAAAGTTTGCGGGATGCCGATTTGCATGTGCGGGTAGGGAGATTGACGGCGGAGGAGATGGCCGCACTGATCCGGGAAACGCGTGCGTACGGGGTTGTCGACGCCAGCCATCCCTTTGCGGAAGAAGCGTCCCGCAACGCGATGGAGGCGGCTCGGACCGCGGGTGTGCCCTATGTTCGCTATGAACGGCCGGCGTGGATATATGACCATCACCCGCGCCTGACGGTCGTCGATTCATATGAGGCGGCGGCGGAAGCGGCCGCCCGGTTGAAAGGAGTCGTCATGTTGACGACCGGAAGCAAGACACTGGACGTGTTTGCCAAACGGCTGCTGCATGAACCCGGTGTTCAGCTGGTAGCGCGGATGTTGCCGCGCAAGGAAAATATGGAGAAATGTGCAGCGCTCGGGATCGAGCAAAAACAGATCGTGGCCATGCAGGGGCCGTTCGGTCCCGAGTTGAACCGGGCGTTGTACCGCCATTTCGACGTTGATGTGGTTGTGACCAAGGAGAGCGGCAAAGCGGGGGCGGTGGACGAAAAGGTGACGACGGCGTTGGAGATGGGATTGCATGTGATTCTCATCTCCCGCCCCCGTCTGGATTACGGCACCGTTTATGCCGAACCGGACAAGATCATCCGGCACATACAGCAATGGAAGGGAGAGGACAACCGTGACACCACGGGAGTTTCAACCGGTCACCACACGTCCCGAGGAGATTGAACAGCTCAGTTTTCGCATCATCACCGAGGAGTTGGGCGAGCATTCATTTACGGACGAACAATATCCGGTCGTCCAGCGGGTGATTCACGCCTCGGCCGATTTTGAGTTGGGACGGAGCCTGCTGTTTCACCCCGATGCCGTCCGGGCCGGGATTGCGGCGATTCGGGCGGGCAAACCGGTGGTGGCGGACGTTCAGATGGTGCAGGTGGGGATCAGTAAACCGCGGATTCAGCGGTTTGGCGGGGACGTACGGGTGTACATCTCCGATCCGGATGTGGCGGCGGAAGCGAAACGTTTGGGAACGACGCGGGCCATCGTGTCCATGCGCAAAGCCGTACGCGAAGCGGAAGGCGGCATTTTCGCGATCGGCAATGCTCCGACAGCCCTCTTGGAGCTGATCCGGTTGGTTCGGACGGGGGAGGCAAATCCCGGCCTGATCGTCGGCGTTCCCGTCGGTTTCGTGTCAGCCGCTGAATCCAAAGAAGAGCTGGCCAAGCTGGACGTGCCGTTCATCACCAACCGGGGCAGAAAAGGAGGCAGTCCGACGGCCGTCGCGATTGTCAACGCGTTGTCGTTGATGGCGGAACAGGAGAAGTGAGGGAGCGGTCATGAAACAGGCGTCGGAAGCGACCGATCAGCGGGGAATGCGGCACGGATATACGACCGGATCGTGTGCGACGGCCGCGGCCAAAGCCGCACTGACGGCGCTCATCACCGGACGGGTTCCCGACCGGGTGGAAATCATGCTGCCTATCGGACAATCGGCCGTTTTTACCGTGGAAAACGGGACGGTTACGGCGAAGGAAGCGCGATGCAGCGTGATCAAGGATGCGGGGGATGATCCCGACGCCACTCACGGTGCCGAAATCGTCGCCACCGTCTCATGGAGGGAGGAACCCGGCGTGAACATTGACGGCGGTCCCGGAGTGGGTCGCGTCACCAAGCCGGGGTTGCCCGTCCCGGTGGGAGAGGCGGCGATCAATCCCGTGCCGCGAAAAATGCTGCGTCAAACGGTGGATGAAGTGTTGACCAGCTACGGGATTGAGCGGGGAATCCATGTGGTGATCTCGGTCCCGGGAGGTGAGGAGATCGCCAAAAAAACATTGAACGAGCGGCTTGGGATTGTCGGCGGTATCTCCATTCTGGGAACGCGCGGCATCGTGGTACCGTTTTCGACAGCGGCCTACCGAGCCAGTGTGGCCCAGGCGATCCGCGTGGCACTGGCGGGCGGATGCCGTCATCTCGTGTTGACGACGGGGGGAAGCAGTGAGAAATACGCCATGAAACTGTTTCCCGATCTGCCGGAAGAGGCGTTCATCCAGATGGGCGATTTTGTCGGATTCGCTTTGCAGCAGGCCAAACGGGCGGGGGCGGAAAAAGCGACACTGGTGGGGATGATGGGCAAATTCTCCAAAGTGGCCCAAGGGGTGATGATGGTTCATTCCAAAAGCGCCCCCGTCGATTTCGGCTTTTTGGCCGATGTGGCCCGGGAAGTGGGCGCCCCGCCCGAGTTGGTGGAGGCGGTCCGGCAGGCCAACACGGCGACGCATGCCGGGCAGTTGATGGAACAAGCGGGGTATCCGGCTTTTTTTGAACGGTTGAGCCAATTGGTCTGTCGCCGGGGATGGGAACACGCGGGCGGCGGCATCAATGTGGAAACGGTGCTGGTCACGATGAAAGGCGCATTGTTGGGGAGGTCGGTGTGGCATGATGCATCCCGTGAAAATCATCGGTGTGGGGGATGATGGAGCCAATGGGTTGTTCCCTTTCTATCGCCAGTGGATCGAAGAGGCGGACACCCTGGTCGGGGGAGAGCGGCATTTGGCTTTTTTTCCCGATAGTTCCGCCGATCGGATTCCGATCAAAAACGGGATCGGTGTGGTGTTGGAACGGATCGACAGGGCGAGACATCACGGACGGGTCGTCGTGCTGGCGTCCGGCGATCCGTTGTTTTACGGGATAGCCGGGCTGATCGCACGCAAACTGGGTCCGGAGCAGGTGGAGATTCACCCGCATTTGAGCTCGTTGCAACTGGCGTTCGCCCGCGTGAAAGAGAGCTGGCAGGATGCGGCGGTCGAAAGCGTGCACGGCCGCAAATTGGCGGGATTGGCACAGCGGATCGACGGCAAGGAAAAAGTGGCTTTGCTGACCGATGCAACCAATGATCCTTCCGCCATCGCCCGCTATCTCATCCGCTTCGGCATGACCGAATATCGGGCGTTTGTCGCCGAGAATCTGGGCGGTGAAGGGGAGCGGTGCCGTTGGTGGGAGTTGGAGGAGATGGCCGAAGCGTCATTCGCTCCTCTCAATATTGTCATTCTCAAGCGGAAGTCGGATGCCGATCCGCCGAGTTGGGGGATGGGCATCGACGACCATGAGTTTGCCCAGCGCAAACCGGACAAAGGCTTGATCACCAAAAAAGAGGTGCGCGTACTCAGCTTGTCCGAAATGCGGTTGGCCCCCGACAGTGTGGTGTGGGACATCGGTGCCGGTTCCGGTTCGGTTTCGGTGGAGGCGGCACGGATGGCCCCTTATGGCCAGGTGTTTGCCATTGAGAAAAATGAAGCGGATCTAACCAATATTGAAGCCAACAAAATGAAATTTCGCGCCGACTTTGCCGTCATTCACGCCAAAGCGCCGGACGGACTGGATCAACTTCCCGATCCGGATGCGATCTTTATCGGCGGCAGCGGCGGCGAACTGCGGGAATTGCTGCAGGTCTGCTGCGCCCGGTTGAAACCGCGCGGCCGGATCGTGGTGAATGCGGCGACACTGGAAACGCTGCATCAGACACGGCAAGGACTGGCGGAAGCCGGATTCGACACACGCGTCACCATGGTGCAAACCGCCCGCAGCAAGCCGATTTTGAATCTGACCAGACTGGAGGGATTCAACCCCGTCTTCATCATTGTCGGATCGCGATGAAAGAAACCGGGGCGTGTCCGGCCAATGGTGAAACTGAGGGAAGCCTTTTCCCGGAAAGTGGTTTCACCGTGAGGAGAACGATCGGGAATGGGTTACCGCAGACCTTAAAAGCACTTGAATGGCTTCCGCAGGTGCAGGTGGAGCAAGCCGGGAAAACAAAGGGTCAATATTGATCAGACACGCCCTTGCACGGGAAATTCGGATCCGCTCCCCTCGAGAAGAGGGGACCATTTTCCCGCAAGAAACCTTTGAGCGCAGCCATTCAGGAGGGAGAGGGAAAACGGTTCATCCGGACCAAGGTGAACGAGCAGACGCGCTTTGGCGATGGGAGGAGAGATCGAATGAGTAAAATCGGCACTTTGTACGGACTGGGCGTCGGACCGGGTGATCCGGAACTGATCACGGTCAAGGCGTTCCGCATTATGCGGGAATCTCCCGTGATCGCTTATCCCAAAAAGCGGATGGGAGAAAAGAGCTACGCGTTGACCATTGCGGAAACCTACGTGAATCCGGCGGAAAAAGAGATGCTGGGTTTGGTGTTTCCCATGACGCGGGATCAGGAGATATTGCGACGGGAGTGGGACAAAACGGTGACAACGGTGTGGGAGCGACTCTCCCAAGGGAAAGACGTGGCGTTCGTCACCGAAGGTGATCCGATGTTGTACAGTACGTTTATACACATGAGCCGGTGTATGCGGGAGGCCCACCCGGAGGTGAACATCGTCTCCGTCCCCGGTGTCTCCTCGGTCAACGCCGCCGCTTCCCGACTCGGCATCCCATTGGCGGACGGAGATGAGCAAATCGCAATCGTGCCGGCGACGGAAGATCGGGCGGCCATGAAAAAAGCACTGTTGGAGCATGACGCGGTGGTGTTTCTCAAAGTGGCCAAGGTGCTCGACCGGATGATCGACCTGTTGCGGGAATTGGGCTTGACCGAAAAAGCGATGGTGGTGAGCAAAGCCACGTCGGAACAGGAAATGATCTGGCGTCGTGTGGAGGAATTGGCCGGTGCACGTCTCGGTTACTTGACTTTGATGGTGGTGAGAAAATGAGCTTGGAACCGAAAGTGTACATCATCGGCGCCGGTCCGGGCGATCCCGATCTGATCACGGTGAAGGGTCTGCGGATTTTGCAAGAGGCGGACGCCGTCGTTTACACCGATTCGTTGGTGAGCCAAGATCTGGTGGGCCGAGCCAAAACCGGTGCGCGGATATACCCCAGTGCGGGAATGACGTTGGAGGAGATCGTTCAAACCATGGTCAGTCACGTCCGCCGGGGTGAAAGCGTGGTCCGCCTGCACACCGGAGACCCGGCCGTTTTCGGAGCGACGTTTGAGCAGATGGCCCTGCTTCGCGAAGAAGGGGTTCCGTTTGAAGTGGTACCGGGGGTGAGCTCGGTGTTTGCCTCAGCCGCCGTGTTGGGAGTGGAGCTGACCATTCCCGAGCTTACCCAGACCGTCATCTTCACCCGGGCGGAAGGGCGTACCCCCGTGCCGGAAAAGGAACGGCTGGCGGACTTGGCACGGCATCATACCACCATCGCCCTGTTTTTGAGTGCGACATTGGCCAAAAAGGTGACCAACGAGCTGCTCGCCGCCGGTTGGTCGGAGGAGACACCGGTGGCAGTGGTCCAGCGGGCGACGTGGCCCGATCAGAAGGTGGTGCGCACCACACTGGGCCGGTTGGACCAGGACATGCGGGAAGCGGGTATACGCAGTCACGCAATGATTTTGGCTGGATGGGCACTGGACCCGGAGCTGGAGAAAAAGGGAACGTTCCGGTCCAAACTGTACGACAAAACCTTTACGCACAGTTACCGGAAAGGAGTGAAGCAGCCATGAGCGGTGATCCTGCCCAAACATCGGAACGCGTGGCGATCGTCGCCATCACCAAACACGGAACGGTGCTGGCACGCACACTGAGAGACAAGATGCCGGGGGCGGATCTTTACTATATGGAGAAATTCGCCACAGGGGATGAGGCGGACAAGGGCATCCACCTGTTCACCGGTTCCGTCCGCCTGATTCTGCCCGATCTGTTTCAACGTTATGACGGATTGGTCATCTTCATTTCTCTCGGTGCGGTCGTGCGCATGATTGCTCCCTTGCTCAAGGACAAAAAGACGGACCCGGCGGTCGTGGTCGTTGACGACCGGGCGGAACATGCCATCAGCGTGCTGTCCGGTCATCTCGGCGGGGCCAATGCGTTGACCCGGCGCGTCGCTTCCCTGTTGGGGGCGCGGCCCGTCATCACCACCGCATCCGACGTTCAGCAAACGATCGCGGTTGATCTGTTCGGTCGCGATTTCGGTTGGGAAATCGAAAACTTTGACAAGGTGACGCCTGTCAGTGCCGCCGTGGTGAACGAGGAACGGATCGCCGTCGTGCAGGAATCGGGAGAGCGGAATTGGTGGACGTATGACAAACCGCTGCCATCCCACATCCGGGTTTACCGTTCGGCCGCCGAAGCGATCGAGGCGGGATTTGACGCCGCGCTGGTGGTAACCCACCGGTTGTTGACGGAGGAGGAGGAACGGGCGCTCCTGACCAACGGCGTGCTGTACCGGCCCAAAGTGATCGTGCTGGGTATCGGGTGCAACCGGGGTACGCCGATGGAGGAAATCGAGCACGTGGTGTTGGAGACGCTCGCCGAACTGCGTCTGTCGGTCCGCAGTGTCCGCAACCTCGCTTCCATCGATCTGAAAAAGGACGAACCGGGGTTGAATGCATTGTCGGAGAAATACGGTTGGCCGCTCATCGTGTACACGCCGGAAGAGCTCAACACGGTTCCACTCCCGCACCCGTCGGAAGTCGTGTACCGGTACACGGGAGCATACGGCGTGAGCGAGCCGGCGGCACTGCTGTCGGCCGGAGCGGAGACATGGCTGATGGAGAAGAAAAAGAGCGGCAACGTCACGATTTCCGTTGCCGTGGTACCCCATCAGCCAATGGAGGCGGGCGTCCGGTGAAGGAACATCGACCGAGAATCGTCATCGCCGGGACAGGAAGCGGCGTGGGTAAAACCACGATTACACTGGGGTTGATGGCGGCGTTACGCCGAAGAAACATGACGGTCCAGGGGTTCAAGGCTGGACCGGATTACATCGATCCCACTTACCATACCGCGGTGACCGGCAGACCGTCGCGCAACCTGGACGTGTGGATGATGCCCCGCAATCGCGTCCGTGAAATATTTTTACGCGGGAGTGAAGGAGCGGACTTGTCGGTCGTGGAGGGTGTGATGGGTCTCTACGACGGGAAAGACCCGCTGAACGACACCGGAAGTACGGCCGATATCGCCATCCTCCTGCAAAGTCCGGTTGTCTTGGTCGTTGACATCCACAGTATGGCACGGAGCGTCGCGGCCATCGTTATGGGGTTCCAACATTTCAATCCCGAGGTGGCCATCCGCGGTGTCATCGTCAACAAAGCGGGCAGTGAAGGGCACTATCGGCTGGCCAAAGCGGCCATCGAACAGGAATGCGGGATTCCCGTCCTCGGTTGGATACCCCGCAATGCCGAGCTGGATATTCCCGAGCGTCACCTTGGCCTGATCCCCGCCGTTGAACGGGGGGAGCTGCAACCCTTGTTTGAACGGTTGGCCGATGTGATTGAGCAAGGGGTGGATCTGGACGCGTTGATCTCCCTCGCCGACGAGGCGCCGGCACTGGCGTGGCCGGAGAATCGCCTCTTCGTTTCTTCCGCCGCTTCTGAGGGGCGGCGTCCGGTGATCGCCGTCGCCCGCGACGCCGCCTTCCATTTTTACTACCCGGAAAATCTGGAGTTATTGACGCTCGCCGGTGCCGATCTCCGGTTTTTCAGCCCGTTGGCGGGAGAATCCGTCCCGGAGGAGGCGGACGGGCTGATGATCGGCGGTGGTTTTCCCGAGGAGTTTGTGACGGAGCTGGCACAGGCGGAGGACGTGAAGGTCTCCATTCGCCGTAAAATCGCTGAGGGATTGCCCACGTTTGCCGAATGCGGCGGTTACATGTATCTGTGCAAAGCGATCATCGACCGGGAGGGGCGCGAACATCCCATGGTCGGGGTAATCCCTGCCAAGGTGACGATGCGGGATCGGTTGGCGGCGTTGGGATACCGGGAAGTGAGGGCTTTGTCCGACTCCGTCTTGTTGGAAAAAGGAAAAAAGGCGAGGGGACATGAGTTTCATTATTCCGCCTTGACGCCCGAGGCGGAGGACTACCCGCATGCATACGCTTGTGAAGGTCGGTTCGGCACCCGAATGGAGGGATACGTCAGGGGAAATGTGTTGGCCGGGTATGTCCATCTCCATTTTGCCTCCCGTCCGGAGATGGTGCGGCGCTGGTTGTCGATGTGCAGGGAATACGGCAAGCGGAGGGAAAGAGCATGACGCAGGTGAACGAACAACGTCCGAATACGGACCCGTGACGGAAACATGGGTGCCGAAGACGCGAAAGGGATTGACGCTGGTCTACACCGGAGAAGGGAAAGGAAAAACCACGGCCGCGCTGGGATTGGTGCTGCGGGCAGTGGGCCGGGGCATGAAAACGACGGTGTTGCAGTTTATCAAATCCCCGCAACGTACCTACGGCGAGCAAATCACGTTGGAGCGGTTGGGAGTGCAAGTCCGTCAACTGGGCGTGGGCTTTACCTGGACCCGTACGCCGGAAGAGCACCGCGCCGCCTTGGAAACCGCCTGGCGGACCGCCAAACAAACCGTGATGAGCGGCGAGTATGATCTGGTGATTCTCGATGAGATCAACAACGCGCTGGCGATTCGCAAATTTCCCATCGAGGATGTGCTGCCGCTGAACGAGGTGTTGGAGGTAATCGATCATCGCCCGTCCCACGTCCATCTGGTCTTGACCGGTCGGCATGCGCACCCGGAAGTGATCGGCCGGGCCGACCTTGTATCGGAGATCCACGCCGTCAAGCATTACTATGATGAAGGCGTTCCCGCCGTCAAAGGAATTGAGTTCTAGGGCGGGTCAGGTGAATCATCGTCTGCAATGCTTTCCGGCTTCGCTCCACCTGCGCCCTGCAGGGAAGAAGATTCAGGTCGCTTCGAACCGGAAGTGCAGGAGCGGGCAAAGTTGGCTCCGCTGAGAGGAAATTGCCCGCAATTGGCATGCTGCGCTTTTCTGGTTCTTTGCTCCGTCGGACTTGGCAAGTCACTTGCCGGAAACGTTGCCGCTTCAATCCCGTCACAGACACATGCTGAAACGGAAAGGAGATCAGGATGGCCAAGGCGATTATGTTGCAGGGGACGGGTTCCGATGTGGGCAAGAGCGTGTTGTGCACGGCCTTTTGCCGCTATTTTTTTGAGGAAGGGTATCGGGTGGCGCCGTTCAAATCACAAAATATGGCGCTCAACTCCGCCATCACCGCCGACGGGGGCGAAATCGGACGCGCTCAGGGTGTCCAGGCGGAAGCGGCGGGCATCGAACCCACTGTCCACATGAATCCCATTCTCCTCAAGCCAAAAGGGGATATGGTCTCAGAGGTGATCGTGCAAGGACGCCGTTATGCCGACATGGAGGCGGGCGCCTATCGCGGCAGTGTGCTGGAAAAAGCGTGGTCCGCAGTTCGTCAGTCCCTGTCGATTCTGGCCGAAGCATACGAGGTGCTGGTGATCGAGGGAGCGGGAAGCCCGGCGGAAATCAACCTGAAAGATCGGGACATCGCCAACATGCGGGTGGCCAAACTGGCCGACGCCCCCGTCATACTCGTCGGGGACATCGAACGGGGAGGTGTGTTCGCTTCGCTGGTGGGCACATTGGAGCTCTTGGACCCGGATGAACGGGCGAGGGTGAAAGGCTTTATCATCAACAAATTTCGCGGTAAACGGGAACTGCTTGACTCCGGTATTGAATGGTTGGAACGGCGGACCGGTATTCCCGTACTGGGTGTGGTGCCTTATCTGGAAACCGGAGTAGACCCGGAAGATTCGCTGTCTCTGGAGTCGCTCCGGTTGAAAATGCCCGTGTCCCGTGAGTTTGTAGACATCGCTGTGATTCGCCTGCCCCGGATTTCCAATTTCACGGACTTTCTTCCATTGGCTGACGCCCCCGACGTCCGTCTCCGTTATGTCCGATCGGCCAAGGAATTGGGTGAGCCCGATGCCGTGATTCTTCCCGGCACCAAAAACACCGTTGAGGATTTGGCGTGGTTACATGCATCGGGGTTGGCCGAGGCCATCCAATGCCTGCGAAACCAGGGAGCGGAAATCGTCGGCATCTGCGGGGGGTATCAAATGCTGGGGCTTTCGTTACACGATCCCGACGGAACGGAATCACGTCCCGGTGTTCACCCGGGATTGGGCATGTTGGACATCCGGACGCACTTTATTCCGGACAAACGGACGGTCCGGACATCCGGAGAAACCCTGATAAATTGGGCGCGGGGCATAATCGTCTCCGGCTATGAAATCCACTTGGGCAGAACCGAGCGGGGAGCGGATGCGGGTCCGGTGTTGCAGTGGTCGGACGGCCGTTTGGACGGCGCTGTCTCGACCGACGGAAGCGTATGGGGCACCTATTTGCACGGCCTGTTTGACAACGGGGCGTTCACCCATGCCTGGATCAATCGTTTACGCGGGAAAAAGGGTTTGCCGCCCCGTTCCGAGGAGCATCTCGGTCGCCCTGAGGATCGGGACGCGATTTATGCCCGACTGGCCGGGTGGATTCGCGAATACGTGGACATGGAGCGGGTGAAGCAGATCATGGGGTTGTAGGAGGAGATGATCCGCCATGGCCTGTCGATATGAGTGTCTGCTCATATTTTTCACACAATGTTTGACTGGAGCCTAACCTTTTGATATGATTAAAGCATACTAAATTTATAGGAATTATTGAAATTGGTGTACCGATCAGTCAACTGAAGGTACCTTACCTGCGGGTTGGAACCGCAGTAAGGTACCTTTTTTATTATCCCTTTTTCAGAAAGGAGACATGATGATGGCCCACATCCTGATTCTCTCCGGAAGTCCATCAAAAACCTCGAGGTTGAACGGCATCATTCAGTATGTACAAAAAGTGTTGGAAGGAAAGGGAGCGCAGGTCGAATGGATCAACGTTTCCAATCTTCCGGCGGAGGATCTGATCTCCGCTCGTTTTGACAGTCCCGCCATTCAACAAGCGAATGAGTCGGTGGAGAAAGCGGATGCCGTCATTGTGGCCAGCCCGGTCTACAAGGCTTCATATACGGGGGTTCTCAAAACCTACCTGGACCTGTTGCCGCAAAAAGGATTGGCTCAAAAGGTCATTCTGCCTCTCTTTATCGGAGGGAGCATCGCCCATTTACTGTCCATCGATTATGCCTTGAAACCGGTACTTTCAGTGCTGGGGGCACGTACCATTTTGGCCGGGGTTTATGTTGTTGATTCACTGGTGAAATGGAACGAACAAGGTCAAGTGGAATTGGAAGCGGAGGTGAAACAACGATTGGACGATTCACTTCAGGAGCTGTTGGAGGAGACTGATTGGCATGCAAAACGAAGGAAAGATGAGGCTGTTGGCAAAGTGGCGGAGGATGTGTCCAGTCATGCCTAGGGGGCAAAGCTTTCCCGGGTGAACGACTTGATCAAGCCCAACCGAGCGGAGAAGCGGGAATCCGATCGCGGTCAATCTCCTCTTCAGCGAAGCGTACGTTGCCCGCTCCCTGCGCTCCCCGGTTCGAGCGGCCTTGACCTGGTTCTATGCAGCGCGCAGGTGGAGCGAGCAATGCACGCGCGATATGCGGAGGTTGATAACTTAGCCAACAACCTGAAAGGTCCGCTTTATTTCAGAGAAGGGAGGAAGTGTATGTCCGCCAAGAAAACCGATACCACCGTAATTCAAAAGATCGTTCATCTGCCGGATTATCGGTTTGCTGCTTGGTGCCTGCGCCAGTACGGGGTAAACAGGGGCATTTACAATACGATAGACGATAGGCTGTTCCAATTCGGGATCAAAGACATTGTGACGCGTCGCATGACGATCCTCTCTTTTTTGAATCAGGTGCAACAATCCCAACTTCACCAGGGGAATGGCAAAAAAATCAAATTCGGAAAAGGGTTGCTGATTTCCACACTCACGCAGTTTCTCAATCAGGAAGCCGTCTTCGCTTCAGTGCGATCAGCAGCAGATGATTCCATATCGGAGGTGAATGATCCATGGCATTGAAGTTTGCTTATTGGGTTCCGAATGTCAGTGGGGGGTTGGTCATCTCCAAGCTTCCTCAAAAAACCGATTGGTCGTTTGAAGCAAATGCAAGGTATGCACGGATCGCGGAACAGGTCGGCTTTGAATTTGCCTTGCTACAGACCCGATTCATTGCCAGTTATGGAGCGGAGAATCAATTGGAGGCGATCACCCTGGCGGCCGCTTTGGCAAGCGTAACAAAAAAATTGAATCTCATTGCCGCCATCTTGCCCGGTTTGTGGCACCCCGGAGTGGTTGCCAAGATGATCGCAACGTTGGATCACATCAGCCACGGACGGGCGGCGGTCAATATCGTCAGCGGCTGGTTTAAAGGGGAGTTTCATGGATATGGGGAACCATGGTTGGATCATGACGAACGATATCGCCGTTCCGAAGAGTTTATCAGGGTGCTGAGAGAGATGTGGACGAAAGAAGTAGCGACATTTCGGGGAGATTTCTACCGGATCAATCAAGCTCCGCTCAAACCGAAACCCATCTCTCAACCGCCGATCTTCCAGGGAGGAAACTCCAAGGCGGCCAGACAAATGGCGGCGAGAGTGTCCGATTGGTATTTCATGAACGGAAACACCATCGACGGGTTGAAAGCCCAGATTGATGAAGTGAAAGAGTTGGCCGCCCGGGAAGGAAGAACGCTCAAGTTCGGGGTCAATGGATTTGTGATTGTCAGAGATACGGAAGAAGAAGCGCAACAAGTGCTTCGGGATATTATCGAGCATGCCGATGCCGAAGCCGTGGAAGGTTTCAGAGATCAAGTTCGTTTTGCAGGCAAAGCCTCCCCGGAACGGGAGGGAATGTGGGCTCGTTCCACTTTCAAGGATTTGGTCCAATACAATGACGGGTTTAAAACGGGACTGATCGGAACGCCTGAACAAGTGGCGGATCGCATCATCGAGCTGAAGAAAATCGGTGTCGACCTGATATTGACCGGATTTTTGCATTATGATGAGGATTTGCAATCATTCGGCGAAAGAGTCATTCCATTGGTTCGTCAAAAAGAAGCACAGTTGGAGAAAACCGTTGAATCGGTTGAAAGCTGAGCAGAGGGGGAGCATACATGAGCAAAGCATTGCAGGTACGGTCGGATTACGAGGTATACCGGGCA
This sequence comes from Polycladomyces zharkentensis, assembly GCF_016938855.1. Classification (NCBI taxonomy): domain Bacteria; kingdom Bacillati; phylum Bacillota; class Bacilli; order Caryophanales; family Thermoactinomycetaceae; genus Polycladomyces; species Polycladomyces zharkentensis. The sequence goes on from NZ_JAFHAP010000009.1 coordinate 136,309, forward strand.
GAAGTGAGGGACATTGTGGAGCGTGTCATCAAACCGCGGGCGGAACAAGTCGACCGTGAAGGTCGATTCCCCCGGGAAAATTTGCAAGCGTTGGCCGAGGCGGGATGGAACGGGGTCCTCATCCCCGAAGAATGGGGCGGACGTGGCTTGGATCATGTCGCATTTGCCATTGCCGCCGAAGAAATCGCAAAAGGGTGCGCTTCAACTGCATTGGTTTACGTGATGCATGTCGGTGCCGTACAAACGATCACACTCTACGGCAATGACGACCAGAAGGAGCGATGGCTCAAACCGGTTCGGCAAGGACTGATCGGTACATATTCCACAAGCGAAAAAGCGACCGGCGGTCACTGGTGGTTCAATTTGAGCGAGGCCGCACGTGATGGCGAAAAGTATATTCTCAATGCCGAGAAATCGTTCACCACAAGCGCGGGACAGGCGGATTTCTACGTGTTTCAAACCCGGTCACCCGGTGCACAAAAACCGACGGACATCAGCTTTTTTATCGTTGACGGAAAACTGCCCGGAATCCACCCGGGGGTATGGGATGCTCTTGGCGTGAGAGGAAATCATAGCGGCTCCCTTCGTTATGAAAACGTGAGGGTACATGCCCGGGACCGATTGGGCCGGGAGGGACAAGGAAAAGAGATCGTGGAAAACGGCGTGTCGCCTGTCTATTTGATCGGACTGGGATCTGTCTGGCTGGGGGTAGCCGAAGCGGCGCTGGAAGAGGCGACCCGGTATGCCAAAGGGACAATCCATCGGGATTTCAATAAACGGTTGACGGATTATCAGGTGATTCGTCAACAGTTGGCCGAAGCGAAAGTGTTGATCGAAAGTCTCAAGCCCTGGCAAATTCATTTGGCGCAACAGCTGGATGCCCTGCAGGCGGCGGGACGTCCCCAGGTGGAATTGCTGCTTCCGCTGGTGGAGTTCAAAATCCACGCTGCCGAAGTGGCCAATCAGGCCGCACGGGTGGCGCTGGATGTCAGCGGCGGATACGGGTACAAACGCGGGGTATTGGAGCGTCTGTACAGAGATGCGCGTGCGGGGATCGCCATGGGACCGTCCAACAACATTGCAAGGGAATGGATCGGAAAGGCGTTGGTCGGGTTGCCCTTGGAGTTGTGGTATGAAGGGGGAGAATAAGCCTTTTAATAGTGACACGCGTGTCTGGTAAACCCATGAAGGAGCAAATATTTGCCCGGCCGAGCGAAGACCCGGATATCGCAGGAATGAGATCGCGGGCAATTTCCTGAAGCGTACATTTCCCGCGTTCCGCGCTCCGGGTCTGAAGCGGCCATGACCTGCTTGCTTGCCGGACGAAGATGGAGCGAGCAATGAAATTGAACAGTATTTACCAGAGCGCTCCAGGTGAAAAACACCAACAACCATATCCAAATCATGAAACAGAGGATGGTTGCAGCCGGTAAAGGGGCTGCCGGCTCATCATAAAAACCGGTCGACCAGCCCCTGAGACTTTTTTTGACAAATAGACAAAAGTCACTGATTTGGAAAGGAGGGTTTGTATGATCAAGTTGGAGAACGTCTCCAAAATCTATCAGACGGCGAATGGTCCGTTTCAGGCGGTAGCGCCTGTTCACCTTTCCATAGAGAAAGGGGATATCTTCGGTATCATTGGCTCCAGCGGCGCCGGTAAATCCACATTGCTGCGGATGGTCAACCTTCTGGAAAGGCCTACAAGCGGCAAGGTGTTTGTTGACGGACAGGAGCTGACGAGTCTGTCACCAAAAGAACTCCGTTTGGCCAGACGATCCATCGGTATGATATTTCAACAATTTCATTTGTTCAGCAATCGAACAGCGGCAGAAAATGTGGAGTTTGCGCTTGAAATCTCAAAGCTTTCCAAAATGGAGCGGCGGAAACGCGTCAAAGAGTTGCTGCACTTGGTCGGGCTGGAAGACAAAGCGTCCGTCTATCCTTCGCAATTAAGCGGGGGGCAAAAACAGCGGATTGCCATCGCACGTGCTTTGGCCAATCGCCCAAAAGTACTGCTTTGTGACGAGCCTACCTCTGCGCTCGATCTGCAGACAACCAGATCGGTTCTCTCTCTTTTGAGAAAGATTAACCAAGCCTATCAGGTCACCATCTTACTGGTTACACATGAGATTGAAGTGGTCAGAGAAATATGCGACAAAGTTGCCGTCTTGGAAAATGGACATTTGGTGGAGGTATTGAACCTTTCAGATCCACCTGTTTCGGTAAAGTCCCATATAGCGAGATTGCTGTTTGAAAGCCGAAGTGAACGGGATTTGTCCACGGGGGTGGCACATGTTTAACAATCTTCTTTCCTTGGCACCTGATTTTTGGAAAGCGATTGGGGAAACCTTTGCGATGGTGGGGATATCGGTAGGTTCGGCTTTGCTCTTCGGCACGCCATTGGGAATTCTGATTTTTGTTACCGGTCATGGGCAAATTTTTGAACACAAAGTGATTCACAGAGTGGTCAATTATGTGGTGAATACAGTACGATCCTTGCCGTTTGTCATTCTTTTGGTCGCTCTCATCCCACTGACCCGATTGATGATTGGTACGACGATTGGGCCGATCGCTGCTTCCGTTCCGCTGTCGATTGCCGCGATACCCTATTTTGCCCGTTTGGTTGAACAATCGTTGAGAGAAATCCCGAAAGGGGTGATTGAAGCAGCCGTGGCCATGGGAGCTTCCCCATTGGAAATCATCTGGAAGGTCATGCTGAATGAGGCTCGTTCCAGTATTGTGTCGGCGTTAACCGTGACTTCCATCAGTTTGTTGTCTTATTCCGCGATGGCGGGAACGGTGGGTGGAGGAGGAATCGGCGATTTGGCCATCCGTTTCGGATATTATCGCTTTCAGACCGAAGTGATGATTGCCACGATCATCCTGTTAATCATATGGGTCCAGATCATTCAATTCGTCGGAAGTCGATTGGCACACGTTCTGGATAAAAGATAGGGGGCTCAAAATGAAGAAAAAACCGTTTGTTATTCTTCTCATCATCCTCATCTTGTCCCTCATATCTGCTGCTTGTGAAGGTACGATCCAGGCTGAGAAAAAAGTGATTCGAATCGGTGCCACGGCGGGGCCTTATAGTGACCAGATCAGAAAGGGGATTCAGCCGATATTAGAAAAAAAAGGATACAAAGTAGAACTGATCGAGTTCAATGACTATATACAGCCGAATGTTGCTTTGGTGAACGGTTCAATTGATGCCAATGTTTTTCAAAATACCACCTATCTGGAGAATTACATCCAAGAGAATCACGTAGATTTGACAGGCGTGATTCCGATCCCAACCGTGCCCATGGGGCTATATTCCAAAAAACACGATTCCCTGAAAGAAGTGAAAGAAGGAACGAAAATATCCCTGCCGAACGATCCCGTCAATGAAGCCCGTGCCTTGGGCATGTTGCAGAAGTTTGGCTTGATCAAGTTGAAACCTGGCGCCGATGTTCTGCATGCCTCTGAAAAAGATATTACAGAAAATCCAAAGAAAATTGAAATTGTTCCGATGGAGGCAGCCCAACTTCCACGGTCATTGGATGATGTGGATTTTGCACTGATAAACGGGAACTATGCGATCGCATCGGGGTTGAAATTGGGAGATGCCATCAACCTAGAACAGACACCGAAAAACTACATCATTGTCTTGACCGTGCGCACTTCGGATAAAGAGAAACCGTTTGTCAAAGATCTGGTCGATGCATACCGGTCCAAAGAATTTGACGAATTGATTGACAGGGAATTCAAAGGCTTTATTAAGCCTTAATGGAAAGGTGCTTTCTTTGAAGAGGAGATGCTTCTTTTGATGGGATGGGCAGGAAAGGAGCGAACCGATGACGACCGTAGGCGAGCGATTTATCAACAGTTTACAGGATGGGCGTACCGTTTGGTTGGACAATGAAAAAGTGGAAAATGTCGCTGCGCATCCGGCTTTTCAAGGTACGCTCAACACGTTGAGACAATTGTTCGATACCTTGAATGATCCTGAGACGCGCGACCGGGTCGGATTTCAAAGCCCCAAAACGGGAGAGTACGTACACAACGCATATCTTGTGCCCACAAGTATGGATGATATCAAGCGGCGTACAGTCGCTTTTGAACTGTGGGACCGAAGGACGCACGGGGTCATGAGCCGGCTTTCGGAGTATGCGCGCTCCCTGGTGACCGGTTGGTATGCAGCAAGGGAAAGATATCAGGTGTTTGATCGGCATTTTGCGGAAAAAATCACCGAATATTATGAGGAGGCACGTGACCATCACCGTTTTGTAACTACAGCTTTGTTGGATCCGCAGATTGACCGCTCCAAGGGTCCGTCTGAACAAAAAGACCCCGATGCCTTTTTGCGGATTGTCAGGAAAACGGAAGACGGGGTGATTTTGCGCGGGGCGAAAATGATCGCTACCGCAGCTCCCTATACACACGATTTTTTGGTTTACCCTTTCCATCGGATTCAACAGGGTGATCTTGAACATGCCCACATGATGATCATTCCGGCAAATACGCCTGGTTTGCATATCGTTTGCCGGGAGTCGTTTTCATCCGAACAAGCCGAAGATCACCCGATCAGTTCCCGATATGACGAAATGGACGCCATCTTATTGTTTGATGACGCATTTGTCCCATGGGAACGTGTATTTTTGCATGATAATCCGGAAGCTGTCTGGCAACTGCGGATGGATGAGACGGCAAACAGCCTGGCTTATCATTCCACGGTTGTTCGTTTGCTGGTGAAGCTTGAATTTGTGGCTGGCGTCGCTTTTGCCATTGCGGATGTCATCGGAGCCAATCATCATCTCCATGTGCAGGAGAAGTTAGGGGAAATCGTCATTCAGATCGAAACGATTCGCGCGCTCCTGCATGCTTCGGAAGCGGGGGCCAGGCCTGATGAATTCGGAACATGGCTCCCGGATTTGACACCGATTGAAACTGCCCGGAACTTGGGACCGAGATATTATCCGCGAGCGATTGAGATTTTGCAACAGATCGGAGCCGGCGGGTTCATCCAGGTACCTTCGAAAATCGAGCAGATTCATGGGGAATTGGCGGGTTTGATCAGGAAATATTATCGCGGGGCGAAAGCAGATGCAGAGAGTCGCATCCGCTTATTCAAGTTGGCTTGGGATCTGATCGGCAGCCCGTTGGGTTCCAGGCACGAGCTGTATGAACGATTTTATCTCGGTGACCCTGTACGAACCTATGCGAACCAATATTTGAACTGCAAGAAAGAGCGATTGGAACAGCGTTTGGAGGATTTTTGGAAACGAATCAGACAAAAGGAGGATACACCGGGTGAGCGCAAGCCAACGTTATCGATCTAGATTGAAAGATGGAAGGCGTGTCTGGTTGAATGGGGAGCAAGTGCAGGATATCACCCGACACCGGGCATTTAAAGGGACTATCGATACCATATCCTCCTTGTTGGATTTACAGGACCATCCTGAAACGAGGGATGATCTGACATTTAGATCCCCCGATACCGGGGAACCCGTCCATTTGGCGTATCTGGTTCCGTACAGTAGAAAAGATTTAAAGCGCAAGGCGCGCGCGTACCAAATATGGAGTGATGCTACATTCGGCATGATGAGCCGTTTATCGGATTATTCAAGATCACTGTTAACCGGTTGGTATGCCAGTCGGCATCTGCTTGGTGGCAAGGATGGGCAGTTTGCACACAAAATCGAGCGCTACTATCAGCAAAGCCGTGATCAAGATTGGTTTTCCACGACAGCTTTGCATGACCCGCAAGTGGATCGGGCCAAATCATCTTCCGAATTGGATGATCCCTACACGCATTTGCGGATTGTCAGGAAGACAGAGGACGGAATCGTTGTCCGTGGAGCAAAAATGATTGCCACCGGTGCTCCCTATTTCGATGAAATCTTTGTGTATCCTTTTCACCGGCGTCCGCAGGGTGAAGCGCACTATGCCACGATGTTTGCGGTATCCGTGTCCACCCCGGGGGTCCATCTCATTTGCCGGGAGTCGTTTGCCTCCGAACATGAGGAAGACCATCCGTTAAGTTCGCGTTTTGAGGAAATGGATGCGGTTGTTGTTTTTGATGATGCCTTGATCCCATGGGAGCGGGTATTTATCCAAGATGATCCGGAGGCCGTTTGGGTCCTGCGTCAAGACCCGGTGGCGACGGCACTCAGTCAGCAGCCAACGGTTGTCCGGTTGTTGAGTAAGCTGGAATTCATCGCGGCCATCGGACATGAACTGGCTCAAACGATTGGTGCGCATCGGTTTTTGCATGTGCAGGAAAAGCTGGGCGAACTGATGATCCAAGTGGAAACGATCAGGGCTTTGCTTCTTTTCGCACATGATCAGGCCAAGCCAAATGAAGACGGCGTTTGGGTTCCGGCGGTCGAACCGCTTACAACGGCCCGTAATCTGGGTTCGAGATATTATCCGCGTGCCTTGGAAATCTTGCAACAAATCGGTGCCGGCGGGTTTATTCAAGTTCCCTCCACACTTGATGAGCTTTCGGGGCCGATCGCATCTTTTGTGGATCGCTATTACCGGGGATCAAATAAGTCCGCTGAGGAGAGAATCCGGTTGTTCAAGTTGGCCTGGGATTTGATCGGCAGTCCGTTGGCGTCCAGGCATGAGCTGTATGAGCGATTCTACTCGGGAGATCCTGTAAGGACTTACGCCAGCCAATATGTCCAATACAATAAACAACCTCTCATCGATCAGGTATGGCAATTGGCCAAATCGCCGGCGAGATGACCAACAAAGAAAATGGGCAGGTATCAGCACCGTTCGAAAAGGTGCCGGTACCGAGTGGTCGGAACCCCGAGCAGGTAAGGAAGGCTAAATTGAGTATGTCAAGGAAGGTGAAATCATTTCATTTTGTCGGGATTCCCTCATCCGAAAGAAATTGAGCGGGCAGGAAAGCTTGTTTTGCCGTTGTTTCAAGGTTGCCTCCCACAATGGGAAAGAAGGAGAGAGACCAAAAGATGAAATTTGCGATTTGGGGATCGAACATTTCCGGGGGATTCCTGCGTTCCCGGGTTGATCAGGACACTGACGGCAGTTTTACCTACAATCTCCGATTAACTCAGTTGGCTGATCAATTGGGAATCGATTTCATCCTTTTTCCTACCCGATACAAGGGAGGGCTGGGCGGCAGCAATGTTTCAGGGGGACAACTGGACCCCTTGGCGATTGTGGGACCATTGGCGATGGTTACGGAACGGATTCATTTTATTTCTGCTGTGTTACCAAGCTTTGTGCCGCCTGTGACGTTGGCGAAAATCGGGGCCACATTGGATCACGTCAGCAATGGGCGTTGGCATATGAATTTGGTCAGTGGTTGGTTTCAGGATGAACAGGAGATGTTTGGAATCCCTTGGATCAATCATACGGAACGATATCAGCGTTCAGAGGAATATTTACAAATCGTCAAAGGGCTGTGGCAGAACGACGAATTTTCCTTCCGGGGGAATTACTACGAAATCAAAGGTGGGAGAATGCAGCCATCCCCCATCCAAAAACCGTACCCCGCCATTTTCCAGGGAGGCAATTCCGAAGAGGCACAGGAGATGGCGGGCAGGCAGTCAGATTGGTATTTCATGAATGGAGCGCCTTTGGAACAATTAAAACAGCAGATGGAACGAGTCAGTGCGGTAGCGAAAAAACACCATCGACGGGTACGATTCGCTGTGAACGCTTTTGTCATTGCGCGAGAGACGGAAAAAGAAGCAGTGAAAGAATACGACGATATAGTGGAGCATGCGGATCTGACTGCCATTCGAAACTTTCAACATTACGCCAAAGGAGCAACCGGCATGTGGTCCCAATCCGCATCCATCAGTGATTTCGTCGCTAACAACGAGGGATTTCGCACAGGTCTGATCGGTTCGTATCAACAAGTGAGAGAGAAAATGGAGCAGTTAAAGCAAGCCGGTATTGATTTGGTGTTAATGGCATTTCGCTTTCCATTGGATGAATTGCGTCCCTTTCAGGAAAATGTCATCAAAAAAATAGCCGGTTTGGTGGAAAAATGAGCGTGACAGGTGAAAACAAGTGGGTAAGGTAACGTCTTTGTGGGTACATACGGTAAAAACGCAGAATCGCACAAGCCGGAGGACGAGCCCTGGACGGAAACGGACTGCGGACGCGAATGAACCAAGAGGCCCACGGCGCCTAAAGTGAGTTTCTGCGATGTTTTAAACGTGTGGAATGCCGAGAACGCTTCACTGATTTTCGTCGCCCCTTGATCAACTTGTTGATTGCGCGAGACCCTGGGCCTCCGCCAACGGCATGTTGCTGTTTGGTATTGGAGCTTTCAATTGCGGAATTGGTACCACTTGTGCTGTAAGTGCCACTGCCGCTTGCCACTTGGGTAGCCGACGAAATGGGTTTGCGTTTGCTTCGCTTGGCGACCTGATTATTGATGACAATCACGACTTCTTTGGCATTGTCCCTCTTTCCATGTTTTATGTGCGGCTCATACCGTTTCCCCTTTATTCCGAGGTTTTTGGCTTTTCCTCCGGCTCCCACACTCTGTTGCTGACGAGTGTTTGATGAAGCGATGGCCGCATTGCTTCCTGCAGCACTGCTTCGACCGGCCCCACTCGCAATTTGCGTGGTATTGGGTGCATTGGTGAACTGGTTGTTGATCACGATCACAATTTTTGATTTTCCAGACAGCGGAGACTTGGTTACGGTTCGTTTTCCTTTTTTTTCGACAATGACAGTGATCTTTTCGTTGGTATATGCCATCTTGTTATCCATTCCTTTTTTGTTGGATTTGTTTTAAATAAATGCAAAAGATGAACAAAACGTACGACAATTGTGGAGCAAGTTACTAAAATATACGCAAGCCTATAACGCCCGGAATATAGTAGAAATGAAAACCGGCTCCTGCACGTACAGGTAGCCGGTCATATTTTTATTTAAATTATTTTAAAATTCGTCAAGTTCACGACACGTCCGCTCCTATCGTATCGGAAGGAGTAGAGCCTTCTTGCTTGCCGACTTGCGGATGATTGGGATGGAATTCGTTTTCACTTTTGGCCACGACAATTGCGGCGATGCCGTTTCCGATCATGTTGACAATGGCCCGCGCTTCAGACATGAAGCGGTCCACACCGAGCAACAGGGCCAATCCCTCCAAGGGAATCACATGTGTGGCGCTCAGCGTGGAGGCCAACACGATAAACCCGCCGCCTGTCACTGTAGCCGCACCTTTTGAAGTCAGCATCAGGATGGCGAGAATCGTCAGTTCCTGTGTCAGGCTCAAATCAACGCCGCTCACCTGGGCCAGGAACACAACGGCCATGGTCAGATAGATCGATGTTCCGTCCAAGTTGAAGGCATAGCCTGTCGGCAGAACCAAGCCAACCACCGATTTGGAACATCCATATTCTTCCATCCTCTTCATCATGCGGGGCAAAACGGATTCGGACGAGGAGGTCCCCAGCACGATGAGCAATTCTTCCTTGATGAATTTCAAGTAGTGCCACAGACTGAACCCATACATCCGGCAAATCAGATTCAAGATGACGAAGACGAACAGGAACATGGTGATGTAGACGGACAGCATCAGTTTGCCCAGCGGAATGAGGGAGGACAGCCCGTATTTTCCGATCGTGTAGGACATCGCTCCAAAAGCGCCGAGCGGAGCCACCCGCATGATGATGTTGACGATCTTGAAAAACACTTTGGAGATCTGGTCCAACAGATCGATCAACGGTTTCCCGAAATTGCCGAGCGCGGCCAAAGCGAACCCGAACAGTACGGAGAAGAAGACGACTTGCAGGGTGTCGCCTTTGGCAAAGGCATCCACGATGTTGGAAGGAACGATATGAACCAGGAAATCAACCAGATTCATCTTCTTCCCTTCACTGACATATTGGGAAACTTGATCCTGCCCTTGACTCGGGTCCAGATGAACGCCCACGCCCGGTTTCACCACATTGGCAACGATGAGGCCGATCACCAAAGCGATGGTGGTGACGATCTCAAAGTAGAGGAGCGCTTTTCCGCCTACTCTCCCCACCTTTTTCATATCGCCCATCTTGGCAATCCCGACAACGATGGTCAGGAAGACAATCGGGGCGATCACCATCTTTACCATGTTGATGAAAACGTCTCCAATCGGTTTCATCGCTTTGGCCGTTTCAGGAGACAAAGTACCCAAAATAATACCGATCGCAATAGCGGTCAGCACCTGAAAGGTCAGATTGTTGACCAATCTTTTCATCCTTGTTGACCTCCTTTGCTGTATCTGGCCGGTTCGATTCCTGGAAAAAAACTTGCCGTCATACAGATCCGGAAATGGAAACCGCTTTCATTACTAAATATATCAATGTTTGATACATTGTGTCTATCATGTTACGTGAAAATGGACATTTTGTGAATCATGCGCAAGTAAGAAAAGCATTTTGTAACTAAAATAAGCAAAAAAGCACCCCATTGTTTAACGGGTGCGATATCACGTTTCCAAGTATGGGGCGATCCGTACGGTATGGCCTTGCTTCACATCATACCGATAGACGGGACGACCGCCCGTTCCGTAAACCGGTTCGACCGACAAGCAGCCGATTTCCGTCAGGAATTTCAGATATTTACGGGCGGACACGCGGGAAATGCCGATGTCTCGGGCCAGTTCTTCTGTCGTAAACCCGCTTTTCAAGGTATCAATTGACTTCACCACGCGTTGCAGTGTCTCCCGTGTCAAACCTTTCGGGAGTTTGGCGGAGGTTGAACGTGTTTGATCCGGATGAAGCAACAGCTTGTCCAGCTCCTCTTGGTTCCACTCGTTCTGTTCTTGAATCATCTCCTGTTCTTTTTGATACGTTTGCAATGCTGTTTTCAACCGTTCGAACGTAAAGGGCTTGATCAAGTAATCAACCGCTCCGAGTCGGAGTGCCTGCTTGATGTTTTGAATGTCATTGGCTGCGGAAATGACGATCACGTCAACACTTTTTCCTTCTTTGCGGATTTCCGTCAACAACTGCAACCCGTTTTTTCCCGGCATGAAGATATCCAACATGACCAGATCCACGGAATTGTTCCGCAAAAACTCCAAGGCTTCGGTGACATTGGATGCAATTCCGCTGCAACCAAATCCCGGTACGGATGTCAGATAGCGTCGGTTGATTTCTGCCACCATCGGATCATCTTCCACGATCAACACCCGGATCAACGCATTCACTCCTTTTCTTCATACGGCAAGTGAACCGTAACGATTGTCCCCTCGTTGTTGGATGTCATGGACAAACGCCCTCCCAACCTCGCAATGCTTTGTCGCACCAAAAACAATCCGTAACCGCGATCTTTCCCTTTGGTCGAAAAGCCTTTCTCAAACACTTTCTCGTGCAGTTCTTCCGGTATTCCCTGTCCGCTGTCTCTTACGGTCAGGGAAAGTACATTTCCGTCAAATGACAGAGAAACGTGGATCTCTTTCGTTTGACTTTCTTCCACCGCATCGATCCCGTTATCAATCAAATTCCCGAAAATCGTAATCAACTCTTCCGTCAGTTCCGGTCTCAGTGACGGCCACACACCTTCTCCCTGAATATGCAGGTTGACACCGCGTTCCCTGGCGGAGCTGAATTTGCTCAACAGAAATCCCGCGAGGACGGGATCTTTGACCAGCCGGGACACGGAACCGATCTCCATTTGATAATGATGGGTAATCTGCTGGATGTACGAAGATAATTTCTCATACTCTCCGATCTGTACCATACCCAATACGACATGCAGCTGGTTCATAAATTCATGGGTTTTCACGCGAAGAGCTTCCGCGTACAGCTTTACGCCGGTCAGTTGTTCAGCCAACTGTTTCAATTCGGTTTTGTCACGGAAAGTGGCGATGGCTCCGACCACTTCTTGCCCCACTTTGACCGGTACCCGGTTGACCACCAACGTCATACCGTTTAAAGCATGTTCCTGATCGTACTCCGGGGTCCCGCTTTCCAGTACGTGCATCAGACGGGAAGTTGGCAGGAAGTCCTCGATTTGTTTTCCGATGGGATCTTCGTCGATCCCTGCGCGATGGAACATGCGCATTGCCTCCGAATTGGCCACAACGATTCGTCCGTCTCGGTTCACCGCCACGATCCCTTCTCGAACGGACTCCAGCATGGCATTCCGTTCTTGGTACAGATTGGCGATCTGATGCGGTTCCAATCCGAACAGGACGTTTTTGATTTTTCTGGCCAATACCAATGCACCCAGTATTCCCACCAAGACACCGAACCCGATGCCGATGTAAACGATGCGGGTACTTTGGGTTACTGCTTCTTCCACTTGGTTCAACAGAATGCCGACGGAAACGACCCCGATTTGTTTTCCGCGGGAGTTACGGACCGGTGCGAAAGCCCGCAAAGACCTGCCGAGCGTTCCTTCTGCGATCGAGGTGTATGTTTTTCCCCGCATCGCTTCGTTTTCGTCACCACCGGCAAAACGCTTTCCGATTTTGGTCGGATCAGGGTGTGATTTGCGAATATGATGCATATCCATCACAACGATGAAGCGGACGTTTGTGGCGCGGCGGATACCGTCCGCGAACGATTGAATCCCTGCCTCGTCCCGTTTTCCTTCCAACGCTTCGATGACCAACTCCGAACGGGCCACCATCTGTGCAATGTTCATCGCTTTCCCGGCAAGGTTTTTTTCCGTTTGGCGGGCGATTTCCTTGGCGATCAACAGGCCGGTAACGGTTAAGGCCGCGATGACGACACTGCACACAAAGATTGCCATCGCCGTATGGAGGCGGATCGATTGCTTTTGAATCCCAATCGCCCTCCTTTCGGTTGTATTGGGCACAAAGCGGTAAATCACTTGGCGGTTCGGGTTGAAGGTTCTTGTGGGAAATGGTCACTTGCCGGGAATGAAGGAATAACCCTATTATACTCTTTTCCCGAGGATTTCCTGATCGTCAAGAAGACCCATGGAAACGGACAGCCATCTCCAACATTTTCAGCGTGCACAGTGAGTGTTTATTTCGATATTCATAGATTGAGACAACAAACCACTCGATTAACCGGTACTTGAATGTAAAAGAAAGCAGAGGTGTCTGCACCGGCTCCTCTGCTTTCTTTGCTTTATTGGGTCGCTGCTCTTTTGATATACTCCTCTCCCCATGCGCACATCTGATCCAAAACAGGCTTCAACGACCAACCGAACTCATTCAATTCATAAACCACTTTAGGCGGGACTTGGTTGTAAACAATGCGATTGATTACACCGTCTTTTTCCAGTTCACGCAACTGTTGCGTCAACATTTTTTGTGTGATATTTGGCATGGCTCTTTTCAGCTCACTCGTACGCATCGGCCCATGGGTTAAATGGCAGAGAATCACGGTTTTCCATTTGCCTCCGATTACTTCCAATGTTGCTTCGACCGGTATGTTATAGACTTTTTCCGCTTTTTTCATTGCGTTTCTCCTTTCCCGCAGATCAGTCGGGTTCCCTTTTGGTGTTTATATTACTTGCTGGTACCTATCACACTGACAAGTAACAATATCACCAAAAAGTACGTACTTCCTATTAATAAGTATATGTTACATAATAAGTTTTGTGGTTGTCGACACTAATATCTTCCAAAATCATATATTCATTTACTGTCCAAGGAGGTTTCTTTATGACCACACAAACTTTAAACCGCGCAAAAAGCGGAAGTATACAAAGTCACAGCTTCTTTGCCTTGCTCGCGTTGGCCATTAGTGCTTTTGCCATTGGAACGACGGAATTTATCAGTGTAGGATTGCTGCCATCCATTTCGAAAGATTTGCATGTTCCTGTCACCACAGCTGGCCTGACGGTTTCTCTCTATGCCTTGGGAGTGGCTTTCGGAGCACCGATTCTCACTTCTCTTACTTCATCGATGTCAAGAAAGACGCTGCTCATCTGGATCATGATCGTATTTGTGATCGGAAATAGCCTGGCCGCCTCAGCCACGAGCTTTTGGATCTTGCTTGTTGCTCGTGTCATTTCAGCCTTTTCCCACGGCATCTTTATGTCCATTGGGTCGACCATCGCGGCTGATCTGGTTCCGGAAGACCGTCGAGCCAGTGCCATTGCATTTATGTTCACCGGTCTGACTGTGGCCACTGTTACGGGTGTTCCGTTTGGAACCTTTATCGGACAGACATTCAGCTGGAGATATTCCTTTGCCGGAATTGCTGCGATTGGCCTGATTTCATTAATCGCCAATGCCATTCTCATTCCCTCTCGGCTCCGTCAGGGAATGTCTGCAACATTTGCGGATCAACTGAAACTTGTCACCAACGGCCGTTTGCTGCTTGTCTTTATTATCACCGCTTTGGGCTATGGCGGGACGTTCGTGGTCTTTACGTATCTCTCTCCATTGCTGCAGGAAATTACGGGATTTCAAGCAAGTACAGTAAGCATGATTCTGCTTGCCTATGGGGTCGCGATCGCGATTGGCAACATCATCGGAGGCAAAGTATCGAATCGGAATCCCGTCAAAGCGCTGTTTTATATGTTTATCGTCCAAGCGATCGTATTGTTTATCTTGACCTTTACCGCGCCTTTTAAGGCAACGGGACTCATTACGATCATTTTCATGGGACTTCTCGCTTTTATGAACGTTCCCGGACTTCAACTTTATGTTGTTCAGTTGGCTGAGAAGCATGTCCCTTCGGCAGTGGATGTGGCCTCTGCCATCAATATTGCCGCGTTTAATGCCGGAATTGCAATGGGGTCCTGCTTGGGTGGGATGGTCACGGATTCCCTGGGACTCATCCATACTTCATGGGTTGGAGCATTGATGGTTGCAGGGGCTGTAATTCTGAGCGGTTGGAGTATGGCTTTGGAGCGAAAAGAACAAGCTTGATTCCCATTCATGAGAAAGGTGGTGAAATTCATGAGCGTCTCTGCATTGAAGAAGCTGATCCCTTCCCGCCGCATGACATTGGGGGTAGAGCTCCCGTTGGATAACGACTGGTCTCCGGCGGGACTCCAAAGAGCAAAAAAAGAGAGACGCCCCTTCGGTGTCCCCAATATGGAACACCATGCGGAGTATGCCCGATTGGCGGATCAACTTGGTTTCAAATCCATATGGATACGGGATGTTCCTTTTTTTGATCCAAATCGCTTCGGTGATGCAGCGCAATTGTTTGATCCCTTTGCTTATTTGGGATATCTGGCCGCCATCACCGATCATGTCATATTGGGAACGGGAGCCATTGTTCTTCCGCTGCGCCATCCTTATCACGTTGCCAAAGCAGCCGCCACGATTGATCAACTCTCCGGCGGGCGTTTGGTGATGGGGATTGCAACGGGAGATCGCCCCGTGGAGTTTCCGATATTCGGAGTGGAGGCGGAAAAGAGAGGGGAAATTTTGCGGCAAAGTGTTCGGATGATCAAAGAGGCTTGGAACAAAGATCAGATGTTGTTTGACAACCAACTCGATCTGCTTCCCAAGCCCGTTCAGGATACGATTCCACTCATCATGGCAGGCCGGGGAACGCAAACAATCGACTGGATCGTTCAACATCTGGATGGATGGTTCCATTACCCCAGAGGAATTGCTTCTACCCAACACCAGATTGCAGAGTGGAAAAAGGCACATGAAGATCATGGATTGACAGAGATCAAACCTTATATTTCCGCGTATCACTTGGATCTCCATGAGGATCCGAACCACCCGCCGAAGCCGCTGAAGTTCGGAGCCACGATTGGAAGAAACGAACTGATTCGACACTTGCAAAAATTGGAGGAAATTGGGGTCCATCATCTCGCTTTCCATTTTCGCCACTCTCAGCGTCCGATCCCGGAAGTATTGCACGAGTTGGCTGAATATGTATTGCCGGAGTTCCATCATTCAAATGAATAAAGGAGGAATTATAATGGAAAAAAGACGTTTAGGAAACAGTGAGCTATATCCTTCCGTCATTGGATTCGGGGGCTGGGCCGCCGGAAAATCGGGTTGGGGAATTGTTGAAGAACGAGAGATCGTGGAAGCGATCCAGACTGCGTATGATCATGGGGTGAACTTTTTTGACACCGCACCTTTCTACGGTTATGGGGAATCTGAACGGGTTCTCGGAAAAACACTCAAGCCGATGCGTGACAAGGTCATCATCGCCACAAAGTTTGGCATTATATGGAACAATCAAGGTGATTTTGTGATTGATGTCAGCAGAAAAAACATCTTGCGCGAAATTGATGTAAGCCTGAAAAACCTGGACACGGACTACATTGATTTGTATCAAGTGCACTGGCCGGATCACAAGACGCCGATCCAAGAAACCATGGAAACACTCAATGAACTGGTCCAAAGCGGAAAAATCCGTTATATTGGCGTCTCCAATTTTTCTGTGGAGCAAATGGAAGAAGCGCGAAAATACGCCAATGTCGTTTCTCTCCAATCTCCATATAACTTGCTCCAGCGTGGAGTGGAAAAGGCCGAGTATTCTTACACCGAACGTGTTGGGATGGGATTTATTCCATATAGTCCTCTCGCCCAGGGATTGCTTACCGGGAAGTTCAACAAAGGGACGAAAATTGCCGAAAATGACGTTCGACGCCGGTTCAATCCGCTTTTTAAAGAAGGGGAATTTGAAGCGAACTTGGAAAAAGTGGAGAAAATCCGTACTGTCGCGGATCGTTACAACAAGCCGTTGGCGCAAGTCGCGGTCAACTGGCTTCTGGCAAAACCGGCCGTAGCCACAGTCATTACCGGTGCAAAAAACAAAGAGCAAGTGATTCAAAATGCAGCCGCCGCAGAATGGAAACTTGAATCCGAAGATGTCATCGCGTTGGATAGAATGACTGATAACTGAAAAGGGTATAAACAATCAGGGATAAAATAGGCGCCATCACAAGTGGGAGGATTTATTTCGAGTGAAGCGTCGTTCATGCCATCCCACGAAATGGTACATCTAACGCGACCAGAGGGATGCAACAAGCTTTTACAGAACGAACAAAAGGAACAAAGGCGGCTGTCAATACAGTGATGCCTGGATCAACGCGAACCAAACAGTCGAAGAGATCTTACGAAATGGCTTCTGTGTTCCACAGAAGTCATTTCGTTTCATTGGGATTGAAAGGGAAAGCTTCACAAATCAGTGAATCGTGGGAAACATGTTGTAATGGAAACCAGTTTTTCGGGGGGTGGACGAAGGACGGACTGTGAGAGGAATGAGTGCCCGCCAAAATTATGTTAAAATTTCGGAAGGAAGTAGAGATGTTCAGATATGGGCATGTCCTCCTTGGCTCCAGGGAGATTTTGCATGGTACGAAAGAAGCATCCGTTTTACCATGATGACATGACTTGGGAGTCAATGTGAAACGGTAGCGAGCTGGAATGGATTTCTTCCATGAGGAGGATCGGCATGCTTTCCTTTCACCCGATCGGAGATCAGGCGGTGCGCATTCGGCTGGGGGACCGCATCGAACCTTCCGTTCACGACAGGGTTCGACAATGGTGCAGAGCGCTGGAGAGGCAATCCATACCGGGTGTGATCGAGTGGGTCCCTTCCTATACGGCTGTGACGGTGCTGTACCGCCCTGGCGAAGTTACATACCGGCAATTGGTTCAATCCCTTGAAAGACTGGCGGAACAGCTGGATGAAGAACCATTGCCACAGCCCCGTATGATTTCCCTGCCTGTTTGCTACGGTGGCGAATACGGCCCCGATCTGGAATCATTGGCTGAGTGGTGTGGCAAAACACCGGAAGAAGTCATCCGTATTCACTCTTCGGTGGAATATGTGGTTTACATGATGGGGTTTGCCCCCGGATTTCCCTATCTCGGTGGCCTGCCCAAAGAGATTGCCGCCCCTCGACTGGCGACGCCGCGGTCATCCGTACCGGCTGGTTCGGTGGGAATCGCCGGTGAACAGACGGGTGTCTACCCGATTGCCACACCGGGCGGTTGGCGGATCATCGGACGAACGCCGATTCCACTCTACGATCCGATCCGCAATCCGCCGGTACTACTGAAGGCAGGGGATCGTTTGCGATTCCGTCCCGTAGATCGTACGGAGTACCTCAGCATCACGGAAGCGCTGGAAAAAGGCGAAGATGTATGGAATACGGGAGAATGGCTGATGGATAAGACGTGACCGGAGAAAGAGGTGAAAACATGGCTGACCGGATCGATCTCAATTGTGATCTGGGTGAAAGTTTCGGGATCTATCGGATTGGGCGTGACACTGATGTAATGGACTGGATTACGTCAGCCAACATCGCATGCGGTTTTCATGCAGGTGATCCCCATGTGATGCATCGTACCGTGCAATTGGCGCTGGAAAAAGGGGTGGCGATCGGGGCGCATCCCGGTTTGCCCGACCGGCAGTGGTTCGGCAGAAGGTGGATGGAGCTGACACCGCAGGAAGTGTTCGATCTGGTGTTGTATCAGGTGGGAGCTTTATCGGCTTTTGTTCGGGTTTGCGGGGGAGAGCTGCAACACGTGAAGCCGCATGGAGCGTTGTTTAACGTTGCCGCCGTCAACAGTGAAATCGCCCGGGCGGTGGCGGAAGCGGTGGCCCGGGTGGATGAACGCTTGATCCTGTTCGGGTTGGCCGGAAGCGAGTTGGTTCGGGCAGGTCGTCAAACGGGACTGCGTGTGGCTGAAGAAGTGTTTGCCGATCGTCAATATGAGCCGGATGGCACACTGACGCCGCGAACACGACCAGATGCGGTGATCCATGATCCGGACCGTGCCGTGGCACGAGTAATTCGCATGATTCGCGAAGGAAAAGTGACCGCTGCTGACGGTTCCGATCTGGCCATCCGTGCGGACACGGTGTGTGTCCATGGCGATCAGCCGGAGGCGGTGGCGTTTGTTCGCCGGTTGCGGCAGGCATTTGAAGCAAACGGCATTCAAGTAAAAAGGGTGGGGGAGCTGTGAAGCCGTCACTGGAAGTGTTGGAGCCCGGTTTGTTGACAACGGTACAGGACGGCGGCCGCTGGGGGTATCAACAGTATGGCATGGTTGTCTCCGGACCGATGGACCCCTTTGCTTTGCAGGCGGCCAATATTTTGGTCGGAAACGACCGGGACGAAGCGGGGCTGGAAATTACCATGGGCCGTGCGGCATTCGGATTTCACCGGGATTGCCTCATCGCGATTGCCGGTGCCGATTTGGGAGCGACGGTGGACGAAGAACCTGTTCCCATGTGGTGCGGGTTTACTGTGAAAAAAGGACAGGTATTGCGCTTTCAAGGGCCGGTGTGCGGCGTTCGTGCCTATCTGGCGGTTGCCGGCGGGATCGATGTGCCCGTGGTGATGGGAAGCAAATCGACGTATCTCCGCGGACGGATCGGCGGCTTGGGCGGCCGGGCGCTCCAGAAGGGAGATGCGTTGGCAGTTGGAACGGCGGCGGGAAACCTTCCGAAAGAGGGAAAAAGATGTTTGTCGCGGCGACACCTCCCCCGTTACGCTCGCAATCCCACGGTACGAGTGGTGTTGGGACCGGATCATGAGGCATTTACCCAAGAGGGTGTCCGCACATTTTTGCATCACCGGTTTACCGTGACGACTCAAGCCGATCGCATGGGCTACCGCTTGCAGGGTCCGCGCATCACGCACCGTCGCGGGGCTGATATTTTCTCCGATGCAACGGTGATGGGCACGGTACAGGTGCCTGCCGACGGTCAACCGATCATCTTGATGGCAGATCGGCAAACGACGGGCGGGTATGCCCGGATTGCCACCATCATTTCCGCGGATTTGCCATTGGTGGCTCAAACGCTTCCCGGCGGCGCCATTTCCTTTCATGCGGTGAGTGTGGAAGAGGCACAGCGGTTGGCGATGGAGAGAGAACAATTGCTGCGTTTGTTGATGGCAGGAGTGAGGAGTTGACCGGATTTAGCCGGATGGGAGGGGGAAAACGGATGAATCACGAGACGAATCGGCAAATCTATCGAAGGTGGGCGCCGTTCTATGATTGGATCATGCAAAACCGGTGGTTTGGTTCGGCTCGTCAGAGCATAGTGAAACGGGCCCGTCTACAACCGAATGAGCATCTCTTGCTGGTGGGGGTGGGAACGGGCCTGGATTTCGCCTATATTCCGGAGGGAGTACGGGTGACAGGGATCGATCTGTCTTCGGAAATGTTGGAACAGGCCCGCAAAAAGGTCCACCATTCGACCATTCGCCTGCAACAGATGAACGCGGAAGCATTGACGTTTCCCGACGAAACCTTTGATGCCGTTTTTTTCAACCTGGTTTTGAGTGTCACCGAAAATCCGCGGCAAGCGTTGACGGAAGGTATCAGGGTGTTAAAAGGAAGCGGGCGAATCCTCATCTTTGATAAATTTCGACCTTCCAACAAGTCGCTCTCCCGGTTCAGTCAAATGCTAAACAAAATTACCCGAAAGTTGGGAACGGATGTAAACCGTTCCTTTGAAACGATCGCCCGAGATCTGCCGATTCATGTTGTGGGAAATGAACCTTCCCTGTTTGGGGGAAGATACCGGATCATCGAACTTCGGAAAGGTATTTGACTTTTGATTGAGATTTCACTTGCCTCCCTGAGGGTATGTTTGGTCATTCCGCTAAGGGGCCAATGATTTTCCGGGTGAGTCCCGGGTGAGTGAAGACAGAAGCCACTGCCGAGCGAAATGCCGGAAAAGCACGTGCATCTAATCGGGGGCCATTTCCTCTGGAAGAATGGAAGAAGCGGCTGCCCGCATCCTGCCCCTCCCGGTACAGAGTGGTTTTACAGAAATGGCTGTCTGAAAGCCCACGGCGACCATAGGAAGTACCCCTGGGGTATTTGAATCGTGGAGAAAAGAAGTTTTGCCAGTTATCCCCTTCACAGGGATTGTCAGGGAAAACAAGGAATGTCAGAATCTTCATCGAGCTGTGCTCATCCTGCTGGTAGTAGGATTTAGTACGTCATAGTAGGAGGTTCTGGTGGCGAAGACTCCCACCGGGTAAAGCCATGAGCGTGAGTGAAGGAGAACCGGCGTACCGGTAATACCACGGGTACTTCCGTTGGTCGCAGGTACGCCGCCCAGGCGGGTACTTGCAGCGTTGCTGCAGAACTGCTTGGGACGGGGTGATGACACACCCCTGAACCTGGGCGTTGTCCAAAGCGGAAACGGACTGCGGACGCTAACGACCCAAGAATCCCACGTCTTCAGACGTGCGGAGTGCAAACTGCTTTCTTGCCGGGTGCAGGTGGAGCGAGCCGGTAAAGGGACAGGGGAAATCAGGCACGCCCTACAGTCGTTTCGGCAGATGGTATTGATACATCTCAAGCGCATTGGTGTGCTTCTTCAACACATGGGAGGTTTGCGGCTTGGCGTAGATGACGGGATAGTCGATTTCATCCATTTCCGGTCGAACCGGGAATGCCAGTTTTTCCTCGTCGATCGAAAATTCGGCCTGCACGCCCGGTTTGTTGCCCCTGGCATCGAGACGTACCCATTTGTCTACGGTATCCAGGTAAAAGGCGTTCAATGCATGAACGGCGTACCCGGTGTCCGGGGTGTCACCCCGCGTCAACCGCTGATAGCAAAATCCCGTCGGAATCCCCTGCGCCCTCAGCAGGGCGGCCAGCAGATGGGATTTGGCATAACAAATTCCTTCTCCGTATTGCAAAACTTCCGATGCTTTGCAGGTTACTCTCGTACTTTGGATGTCCCAGGAGTGATCAATTTTGTCGCGTACAAACTCATATGCGATTCTCACCCGTTCCAGCGGTGAATGGTGTGCCGCTTGGATTTCCCGGACTTTCTCCTGGATCAGGGGATGAGAGTAGTCCACTTCTTCCAGCTCATCCAAATAGTCTTTCAGATCGGCAGATTCGCAGAAGAGTTTCATCCAACGTCCTCCCTTCTCTTTTTTGCAAGCAACAGTCCGTTTCCGAGCAACAACAGGACCAACAGCGACCAGGCAATAGAATAGGATGTGAGATCGGCGATCCACCCAAACAATGCCGGCGCCAGTATGATGGCAACCTGGTTCAGCGTCAATGCGTAGCTGACCATCAGTCCTTCCGATTGCGGCGGAGCCTGTTCCGCGACAGCCAGAAGAAATGAACTGAACCAACCGATGCCGAAAAAGCCCAACCAAGCGGACAGCACAAAGAGTGACCAGACGGGCGGGACGGCGGGCAGGAAAATCAGTGCGGTTACGCCGAACACGGATGCCCATATTGACAGGTGAAGCACGGACTCCCTGTTTCCTCCCCACCACCGGTCGCTGATGTGAGCGAGGACAATTCTTCCCGCCATACCGGAGATCAACGCGGTGGATAACAGCTGTCCTGCGATCACCAGTCCCGTTTTCTTTTCATTGCCGAAAAAAAGCATCAAATGACCCACCAGCACCATCTGTAACGTCACCATGATCATACCGGTGCATAAAATGGGCAACATTTTGCGATTGCTGGTGATGGCCTTGATCTTTTGCCGGAAACGGCTGTTTGTCTGCCGTTGATGTTTGGGAGGAACCTGCGGTTCCCGATACAACGCCAGAAAGAGCAGGCCTCCGGCAACGGCAAGAACGGATTGCGCATACACGGCGGAAGGCCAACCGAAGTGAAGGGACAAGTATGGCAACAATGTGCCGCCGATGGCTCCCCCGATCGGGATGCCCGCTTGTCGCACGCCCATTGCCAGTCCTCTTTCCTTTTTCGGGAACCAACGCAGAATCACCTTGCTTCCTCCGGGTTGGGCCGTACCGTACCAGATCCCGACGATGCCGAGCAACAACAGCAGCAGGAGGTAGTGAGTCGTAAAGGAGACAAGGAAAAACGTCATCCCCAACATACAAGCTCCCAGACTGACCAGCCACCGTTCCCCATATCGGTCCAATGCGTGGCCGATCAGGAGCATCGAGAGCAGAGGCCCGACTTGAACGGCAGACACCAACAGTCCGGCCTGCGCAGCGGACAATCCCCATTGTTTTTGCCAAATCGCCGCAAGGGGTCCCACTCCGTAGGTAACCAAGGTGGCCGTCGCTTGTACCCAAGTCGCCACCGCCAAAATCATCCAGCGATACGAAGAGGATGGTGGGGCTTCGAATCGATCTTGTTGCATGGATGAATGGAGCTGCACTTTTGACAGTCCTCCTACTTGTTCAGTGTATAAGGGAGGAGATCGATCCTGGATTTTCAAGATCTCCGTACCTGCTGATCGGTTGAGGAGTCATGAACCTTGATATAGATGATAATATATTCTTTATATTTTTTGAAATGAATGATATTGATTGGATCGATCACAAAACATGATCATTGACAGTGAGGGTGGAGTCGTCGGATCAAGAAGACAGGTTGCCGTCCGCCGTAAACGGATCGGCAACCTGTCGCACCTGTTCACTCCGCCATTTCTGCCCACTTTTCCGTTTTCTCATTCAGCTCTGTTTCTACCCGTTCCAACGCCTCCTGCAAGCGTCGGCTCTCTTCCGGATCGGTATAGACATCGGGTTGACACAGCTGTTCGTTGATATTGGCCCGTTGTTGTTCCAGCTCCTCGATTTCTTGCTCCAACCGGGCGATGATCTGTTGACGGCGGCGTTCCTCCTGCCGTTTTTTGCGGTTTTCTTCCCGATGCGCTTCCGCCGGTTTGACATCGTTTTGTACCGATTCAGACGTCTCTTCGATCCGTTTCGCCAAGTAATCGTCATAGTTACCGGGATAGGATCGCACGCCGTTCGGTGACAGTTCCAAAATGCGGGTGGCCAGTCGGTTGATAAAGTACCGGTCATGGGAGACGAACAGCAAAGTCCCGGTATATGCTGCCAACGCTTCTTCCAACCGTTCTTTGCTTCGCATGTCCAAATGGTTGGTCGGTTCGTCCATCAGAAGAAAGTTGGCGCGGTTGAGCATTCGTTTGGCCAGGGACAACCGGGCCTTTTCCCCGCCGCTCAACTCTTTGACCCGTTTGTACACGTCATCTCCCTGAAAGAGGAATTGTCCCAACACAGTGCGTATCCGGGTCAGGTTCAGCTCAGGGTGAGCATTCCACAGTTCATCCAGCACGGTGGATGACGGATCGAGTTCTTGTTGTTCCTGGTCGTAAAAGTCCAGTATGACACCGGTACCCGTGCGAACATGTCCGTCCAACGGCGCAATCATGCCTGCGATGGTTTTGAGCAGGGTGGTTTTCCCTGTCCCGTTCGGACCGAGCAAGGCCACGCGTTCGCCGCGCTCCAGTTGAAAGGTGAGATTTTGGGCCAACGGAGTTGCGGGGTCATATCCGATGCACAGGTTTTCCACCTGCAACACTTGTCGACCGCTGGTGACGGACGTTTCGAAGCGGATGGCAGCCGCAGCGTCCGACCGGAACGGTTTCTCGATCCGTTCCATTTTCTCCAACGCCTTCTGCCGGCTTTGCGCCCGTTTGCTTGTGGAAGCGCGGGCGATGTTGCGCCGGATGAATTCTTCCATCTTTCGGATCTCTTCCTGTTGCTGCTCATAGACTTTTTCCAACTGTGCCAACATCGCTTCTTTCTGACGGACATAAGCGGTATAATTGCCCGTATATTTCGTGGTCCGGCCTTGTTCAATCTCGTAGATGGTCTGGGCGAACCGGTCGAGAAAATACCGGTCGTGGGAAATCACCAACAAGGCTCCGGGATAACTGGACAGCGTTTGCTCCAACCAGGCCAAGGCGTTCATATCGAGATAGTTGGTCGGCTCATCCAGAATGAGTAGATCCGGCTCTTCCAAAAGCAGTTTGGCCAGTGCCAACCGAGTTTTTTGCCCGCCGCTCAAAGCGGAGCAACGCGTTTCGGTCCAGGGCAAATCCGCCAACCCCAAACCATGAAGCGCACCGCGAATCCGCGCTTCATAACCGTAACCCCCCGCTTCTTCAAAACGGGTTTGCAGGGCGGCGTATTGGTCCATGATCTGTTGGTATCGGACCGGGTTGGACAACACCTCGGCACTTCCCATCTCCTGCTCCATCCGGCGCAATTCCCGCTCCATAGCCCTTATGTGTTCAAACACGGAGAGCATCTCGTCCCACATGGTCCGGTCGCTTGCCAGTCCCGCGTCTTGAGCAAGATACCCGATCCGGGCATTTTTGGCCACATGTAACTCGCCGGAATCCGGCGGGATTTGGCCGATGAGGATCTTCACCAGCGTGGATTTGCCGGCGCCGTTGACACCGATCAGACCGATCCGTTCTTTTTCGCGAATCATCAGATCAGCCTGCCTGAGAACGGGAGTGGCGCCGAACGATTTTACGATTCCTTTGGCTTGCAATAATACCATGATTGAATCCCAACCTTTCCCACGTATCACCAGTGTAGCCGAGCGATGGCCAAAGGGCAATCCGTAGGTGCGGGATCGGATGTCCGTACGATCAGAGGAAGCCGAAGACTTTTGTCAGCATTTCATATATCAATATGTTAGTTAATCTAACATAAACAGTTGATAAAAATGACATCATGATTTATACTCTCTATTAAGAAAATATGTGACTCGGGGGAAATAAAAGTGAGTATGACAGCGGGACTGAATACGGTATGGGTGGTTATGGCGGCCGCCATGGTGATTTTCATGGAGGGCGGCTTCAGTTTGCTGGAAGCAGGGTTTGTTCGCGGTAAAAACGCAGTCAATGCCACGATGAAGATCGTTGTGGATCTGACGTTTGGTGCACTGGCTTTTTATGTGATCGGGATTCATCTGATGTTTGGAAAAGATGTTTTCGGTGTCGTCGGTTCGGGCCGTGCGGCCGGTCCCGAAGGACTGCCGATGGAAGCCTATGTGTTGTTCCAAATCGGATTCGCCATCGCCGTTGCATCCATCATTTCCGGTGCTGTGGCGGAACGGGTGAAGTTTTCCTCATATATCGTAATCGTACTTGCCGTTTGTGGTTTGATGTATCCCATTTCCGGTCACTGGATTTGGTCGGCCGACGGGTGGCTGGCCCAAATGGGGATGAAAGATTTTGCCGGATCGGCGGCCATTCATGCGATGGGAGGGTTTGCCGCCCTTGCGCTGGCCATGATCTTGGGTCCGCGGGCCAACCGTTATGACCGGGAAGGCGATTTCGCTCCAAGCAACATCCCGTTGGCGGCCGCCGGAGGGTTTATTCTGTGGTTTGGATGGTTCGGATTTAATGCGGGCAGCACTTTGAACGCGATGGATGGACGGCTGGCGGACATTGCGCTGAATACGTTCATCGCCGCGGCCGCCGGTGGAGCGTCGGCAATCCTGTTCAGTGTCATGCGCCTGAAGACGGCCGATCCAGGAATGGCCATCAACGGGTTTCTGTCCGGTTTGGTGGCGATTACGGCGGGATGCGCCTTCGTCTCCGCGACGACTGCTGTCGTGATCGGGTTGGTAGCCGGTATACTCGTGATCTTGGCCACTGAATGGGTGGATAAGCTGAAGGTGGACGATCCCGTGGGTGCCGTGGCCGTCCATGGATTTAACGGTGTGTTTGGGACCATCGCCGTCGGCTTGTTTGACCTGAAGGAAGGATTCCTGATCACCGGTCAGACCCACTTGTTGACCGTGCAATTGACAGGGGCGGCAGCGGCTTCGGTTTGGGGATTTGTATCCGCCTTTGTCGTGGGCTTGTTGGTCAACAAATTGATGGGGGTTCGGGTGTCCGCCGAGGAAGAAGAGCAAGGTCTCGATTTGGTGTATCACGGCATTGCTGCTGATGAGTCGGAGAAGGAGTCGCAACCGGCGCTGAGCGCGGTGCCTGCTCGGGCTGCGGCTTCATCAGGCGGCTTGGCATCGAGAGGCTGAATACCATAAAGATATTTTGTTACCCTCTCAGGCGGATTCAAGTCTGAACCGCCTGAGAGTTTTTTTGTGTATGGGATAAAACGGACGTCGAACGGGAAAAGGTTAATTGATGGCCGATCTTCAGGGCGTGTCTGGTTATTCTGTAAGGAAGCCGTGTTTCCGGGTGAGTAAAGCAAGGGGCCGTCTGACTGAAGACTCGGAAGTACAGAATTGAAATCGCGTATTTACCTCAAAGCAAAGCGTACGCTGTCTGCGTCCTGTCACAGGGTAGGAGCAGTCATCATCTGCTTCTCTGCAGGGCACTGGCGAAATGAGCCGGAAAACAATGTGGACTGTGGACGCTATTCACCAGACACACCCTGGTGATTTCTCGATTTCAGCAATCCTGTTTCCGCAATCAACCACACAGAGCGAAGATTGAAAGAGCCGTTCCGACCGAGAACAAGATATATTGGTTTTGAAGGCAGGATGCCTCCCTTTTCGATACAATAATGTAGAGTGAATGGAGAAATGCTGTTTGAGGACGGGAGGCGCGACGCCGTGGATCAAAAAGAAGCAAAAAAACGGCTGCGATCACGACTGCTACGGTTGCGGCAGGCGATGGACACTGAGAAAACGCAGCGGTGGTCGCGGGCCATCACGGAAACCCTGATAAACCTGGAAACGTTTCGGCGTGCTGGTACGGTCTTTTTTTACCTTCCCTTTCAGAAAGAAGTGGATACATGGGCTGCGATCCGGATTGCGTGGCAAGCGGGGAAGCGCGTGGTGGTGCCCAAGGCGGACCCAAAATCGAAAACGATGGAACTGTATGCGATCCATCCTGATACCCCGTTGACCAAGGGGGCATACGGAATCCTGGAACCGCCGGCAAAGGCCGGTCATGGCGTGATACCTGCCGCAGTGGACTTGGCTGTGGTGCCGGGGATTGGGTTTGACGAAAAGGGATACCGCCTCGGTTATGGGGGCGGTTATTATGACCGGTTTTTCTCCGGGGCGGGAGCCGACATGATCCGGATTGGTGTGGCTTATCCGTTTCAGATGGTGGCAACCGTGTTTCCTGAAGCGCACGATCAACGGATGCATGTTGTCATCACGCCGGAGCGGGTGTGGCATTTTGCCGAAGAAAGTGATCTGTGACTACCCGGGCGGATTTACCGTTAAAATAGACAGGAGGGGGAGGAAATGAAGAGCAAGCTGAAAGAAGTGCGAACCCAAGAAGCGGTCGGTTTGGTGTTGGCACATGATCTGACGGCGGTCGTTCCGGGTGAGTTCAAGGGGCCGCTGTTTCGCAAGGGTCATACCATTCGTGAAGAGGATATCGAAAAATTGCTGAACATCGGCAAAGAGCATGTATACGTTTTGGAGCTGGCCGAAGGGGAATTGCACGAAGATGATGCGGCGCATCGGATCGCCCGCGCTGCGATGCGCTCGGACGAGGTGTTGGAGCTGACCCCTCCGAAAGAGGGGAAAGTGGACATCGTGTCGCGGATTGACGGTTTGCTCCGGGTGGATGTCCCGACGTTGACGGCGATCAACCGTGTGGAACACGTGGTTCTGTCCACGTTGAAAACGCACACGCCGGTCCGGGCGGGTCAACGGGTGGCAGCCGCCCGCGTGATCCCGTTGGTGGTACCGGAAAGCCGCATCAAGCAAGTGGAGACGATTGCCGGTCGGCAGGAACATCCCGTGCTGGAGGTGTTGCCCTTCCGTCCGCACCGGGTCGGTGTTGTGACGACCGGAAGCGAGGTGTACCACGGTCGGATTCAGGATCGCTTCGGTCCGGTCGTACGGGACAAAGTGGAACGGTACGGTTCCAAAGTGATCGGGCAAACGTTTGCCGATGACGACAAGGAGATGATCGCCCAACAAATCCGGGCGTTTGCCGATCAGGGCGCAGACTTGATTCTCGTCACCGGCGGTATGTCGGTCGACCCGGATGATCGCACACCGGGTGCCATCGCCGAACTGGGAGCCGACATTGTCAGTTACGGCAGCCCGATGTTGCCCGGCTCGATGTTGTTGATCGCCTACTATCGTGGGATTCCGTTGATGGGGCTTCCCGGATGTGTGTTGCACGATCCGTTTACTTCGTTTGACGTCTTTTTGCCTCGTATCCTGGCAGGTGAGAAAATCACGCGGGAGGATATTATCACATTGGGGCACGGTGGCCTGCATGCGTGTTGATCTTGCAGGCGGAATGGCTCCGTTGTATGATGTTGATAGCAACACTTTGTGAAAATTGCACGATCCGGTTAATGGAGAATACACGGTCTCAACGGACCGTTCGGGTATGGAGGCGAAAATGGCTGATCAGAAGATTCCCCAAGTAACCGCGAAACGGTTACCCCTGTATTACCGATATTTGGAGAAGTTGCATGCCATCGGGAAGCAACGTGTGTCTTCTGCCCAGCTGAGCGAAGCCTTGCAGATCGACCCGGCAACCATTCGACGTGATTTTTCTTATTTGGGAGAGTTGGGAAAGAAGGGATACGGGTACAACGTCAATTATCTGCTTCAGTTTTTGCGGGATTTCCTCAAGCAGGACGAAGTGACCAACGTGGTCTTGGTCGGTGTCGGTCATCTGGGCACGGCGTTGTTGCGGTACAATTTCTACCGCAGTCACAATACCAAGATCGTGGCGGGATTCGATATCGATTCCAACAAAGTGGGTAAGGAGATTGACGGCATCCCGATTTTTTCGATCAATCGTTTTTCGGAAGTGAAGGAACTGCACAACGTCGAGGTGGCGATCCTGACGGTACCGGCCAATGCCGCCCAGCAAGTCACGGACCGCATCGTGGCCGCGGGCATTCGGGGGATCTTGAACTTTACGCCTGCCCGGCTGACGGCACCACCCAATGTACGGATCCACCACATCGATTTGACGACGGAATTGCAGACGCTGATCTATTTCCTGAAAAAGTTTCCGCCCGAAGAAGATCGCGAACCCTCATCCGCAGACCACCTGTGATGGGGGATCACATCGTGGACAAACGGTTGAATACGACAAGGGAAGGTTTGACCAACGATGGATGATCAGACTCAGCCGTTGACGGAGCACCTGGCCGAATTGCGCAAACGGATCATATGGGTGTTGGTGTTCTTTTTTATCTTTTTGGTTGTGGGGTTTCTATACGCGGGGCCGATTATCGATTGGGTGAAAAAGGACGTTCCGGCCAACATTTCGTTTCATATCTTTTCACCTGGTGAGGCGTTTCGCATCTACATGGGATCGGCGTTTCTCATCGCGGTGATCTTTACGTTGCCCGTTGCACTATATCACATTTGGAGATTTGTCGAACCCGGTTTGCGTCCGCGCGAACGCCAAGTGACGCTCAGCTACATTCCACTCGCGATCCTTTTGTTTTTTGGCGGTTTGCTTTTCGCCTACAAGGTGATTTTTCCTTATGTGATCGGGTTCTCGGCCAATTTGACGCAGGAGTTGGGGGCCCAGGAGACATACGGGTTGTATGATTATTTCCGATTTATGTTCAACATCGTCTTCCCGATCGCGTTTTTGTTTGAGCTGCCGATTTTGGTCATGTTTTTGACGCGGCTCTCTGTCATCACACCGGCATTATTGAAGAAATTCCGCCGGTTTGCCTATTTGGCGCTGGTGGTGTTCTCAACTTTGATTTCGCCGCCCGATATCGTCACCAACATTTTGATCGCCTTACCGATGATTGTGCTGTATGAGATCAGCGTGATCATCTGTATGTGGGTGTACCGGCGGATGCAGCGGGAGGCAGAAGTGGAAAAGGAAAAGAACGGTGACGGTGAGCCGTCGGCATAACCATCTCTTTGGAAATGATTTCTCCGACCACACTGTTGAGCACGTCGGACAACGCGAGAATGGTGGGAGGCGGTTTACAGAAATGGCTGTCAGAAAGCCCGCGGCGACCAGAGGAAGTACCCTTGAGGTATTTGAATGGCGGGATGTGCTTTGCCCGTTATCCCCTTCACGGGGATAGTCAGGCATGGTGTATTCATCAAGTGTGCTCATCCTGCTGGCAGTCGGATTTTGTACGTCATGGCAGGAGGTTCCGATGGCGAAGACTCCCACTGGGTAAAACCATGATCGTGAGTCAAGCGGAACCAGCGTACCGGTAATACCACGGGCACTTCCGTTGGTCGCAGGTACGCCGACCATGCGGTACATGCACCGTTGCTGCAGAACGGCATGGGACGGGGTGATGACCTCCCCTGAACCCGGGTGTTGTCCCAAGCGGAAACGGACTGCGGATGCCAACAACCCGGGAATCCTACGTCTTCAGACGTGTGGAGTGTCAAACACGTTTCATGTCTGAAAAACCGGAGATCAGATCTGCCCTCAGCGGGTGCGTGGCGGAAATACACGCCGGCGACCCGCTTTTTTGTGCCCGGATTCGGGATGTTTACAACGGCTCCGCTTCCGTTTCAAAATCAATTTTTTTACAATTGAGGTCTTGCAAAATGAGGATCATATGCATATCATTATAATTGGTGTTAGCACTCAGATTGGATGAGTGCTAACAAACCCCGACAAAATGCGCTCGTGAAGGAGGGTGTTTCCCATGATCAAACCCTTGGGCGATCGCGTGGTGATCGAAGCGATCGAAAAAGAAGAAAAAACGGCCAGCGGCATCGTGTTGCCGGAAACGGCGAAAGAGAAGCCGCAAGAAGGTAAGGTTATCGCTGTGGGTACCGGTCGTTATGAAAACGGCGAAAAAATCGCGCTGGAAGTAAAAGTAGGCGACCGCGTCATTTTCTCCAAATACGCGGGTACCGAAGTGAAAGTGGGAGATAAAGAATATCTCATCCTGCGCGAAAACGATATCTTGGCGATTGTGGAAGAGTAAACCGGCTTGACAACATCCTTCTGAAAATAAAACCACCCTACATACAGGAGGGGGAAGCGAATCATGGCGAAAGAAATCAAGTTCAGTGAAGATGCGCGTCGTGCGATGTTGCGCGGTGTGGACGCGCTGGCGAACGCTGTGAAAGTGACCTTGGGTCCGAAAGGACGTAACGTGGTACTGGAGAAAAAATTCGGTTCTCCGCTCATCACCAACGATGGTGTGACCATCGCGAAAGAAATCGAGCTGGAAGATCCGTTTGAAAACATGGGCGCCCAACTGGTGAAAGAAGTGGCGACCAAAACCAACGATGTGGCCGGTGATGGTACGACCACCGCTACTGTGTTGGCCCAGGCCATCATCCGTGAAGGTTTGAAAAACGTGGCGGCCGGCGCCAACCCGATGATCCTGCGCAAAGGGATCGAAAAAGCCGTGGCCGCTGCCGTGGATGAAATCAAAAAGATCGCGAAACCGATCGAAGGCAGAGACTCCATCGCGCAAGTGGCTGCAATCTCCGCGAACGATGAAGAAGTGGGCCAACTGATCGCGGAAGCGATGGAAAAAGTGGGCAAAGACGGCGTGATCACGGTCGAAGAATCCAAAGGTTTCACCACCGAACTGGAAGTGGTGGAAGGGATGCAATTCGACCGCGGCTACATCTCTCCGTACATGATTACGGATACGGACAAGATGGAAGCCGTGCTGGAAGAACCGTACATTCTGATCACCGACAAGAAAATCTCCAACATCCAAGACATTCTGCCGCTGCTTGAAAAAGTGGTGCAACAAGGTAAGCAGCTCCTCATCATCGCCGAAGATGTGGAAGGTGAAGCCTTGGCGACCTTGGTGGTCAACAAACTGCGCGGAACCTTCACCGCTGTGGCTGTGAAAGCACCTGGCTTCGGCGATCGCCGCAAAGCGATGTTGGGAGACATCGCCACGCTCACCGGTGGTCAAGTCATCACCGAAGAGCTGGGTCTGGATCTCAAAACCGCCAACATCAGCTATCTGGGTCGCGCGCGTCAAGTCCGCGTCTCCAAAGAAGAAACCATCATCGTGGACGGTTATGGCGACAAAGCGGAAATCGAATCCCGCATCAAACAAATCCGTCAACAAATCGAAGAAACCACGTCTGAATTTGACAAAGAAAAACTGCAAGAGCGTCTGGCCAAACTGGCTGGCGGCGTAGCGGTCATCAAAGTGGGTGCCGCAACCGAAACCGAAATGAAAGAGAAAAAACTGCGCATCGAAGACGCGCTCAACGCTACTCGTGCCGCGGTGGAAGAAGGGATCGTGGCTGGCGGCGGTACCGCGTTGGTCAACGCCATCCGCGCGGTGGAAGCGGTGGAAGCGTCCGGCGACGAAAAAACCGGTGTCAACATCATCAAACGTGCGCTGGAAGAGCCGGTACGTCAAATCGCTTTCAACGCCGGTCTGGAAGGTTCCATCATCGTGGAACGCCTGAAAAAAGAAGATGTGGGTATCGGATTCAACGCCCTGACCGGCGAGTGGGTCGACATGATCAAAGCCGGTGTTGTGGACCCGGCCAAAGTGACCCGTTCCGCGCTGCAAAATGCCGCTTCCGTGGCCATGATGGTGCTTACCACCGAAGCCGTTGTGGCCGACAAACCGGAAGAGGAAAAAGGCAACAACAACAACTCGGGCATGGGCGGCATGGACGGGATGATGTAATCGTCTCCCGCAGATCAAAAGCCGTCGACCGTTTGAGGTCGGCGGCTTTTGTTTTGTCTTGAGCATCGGTCGGACTCCCGGGAAAGTGTGTGTCGCCTTATGTTTACCCGACACCCCCTGTTCGCAGGGGGGTGACAATGTCCGCAGGCTTCGATTTCCCGTCTCCGCTCCATTGTAACCGCTATAACCGCTAGAGTCGCCAGACGGGAACTTCGGACCCACTACCCTAAAATAGGGTGGCCGTTTTCCAATGAGCCACCTTTGAGCGCAGCAAAACAGAAGCGAGAAGGAAAACGGTTCACCCGGAAGCGCGAGTGATTTTACCGCTTTGTCAGCAGTCTCATGTTCAGTTGAAGTTTTCCGAAGAGTTATAACCATTGTCCGAGGGAAATAGGGATTCCGCCGGATGGGCGGTCGTCGACACCGGAGATATAATGGGAACAAACTCCCAATCAATACAAAATCTTCGAAGGTGGTGGGGCGATGCGACGCCGGATGGTGGTTGTGACATTGGTTTGGCTGCTGTTGACGACTTGGATGATACCGGCCGGAGGGACTCAGGCGGCTTCTTTACCAAAAGTGGACCCAATATTGCAAAACGTGGATCAATTGGGCAAGTTGACGGACTTGTCCCGAGTTCGTGCTGTCGTCACATATTATGATCAACCAACGGCTGCCGATGTGTCGCTGCTTCAGGCGCTGGGGCTGAAAACGCGGACATTCCGGCATTTGCCGATGGTGGCGGTGGAAGGCCCTTACGTACAACTGCAACAGTTGTTCCAACGTGGGGAGATTCGTTCCATCTACTACGACAAACCCCTGCGGTACCTGTTGAAGGACAGCGTTCCGTACATCGGGGCGGATCGTGTATGGAACAAGCTGGGCTACACCGGGAAAGGTGTTGGTGTGGCGGTAATCGACTCGGGTATTGATGCGACACATCCCGATCTGAAATTTGGAGAGACAACCGTTCAAAATGTAAAGATATTGTTGGGGAATTCGCTGTTCGGCGGGGAGACGGTTTATCTCGAAAATGTGGAAAACACAGATACCACCAGCGGTCACGGGACGCATGTTTCCGGGATTATCGCGGGTAACGGTACAGCCGGTGACGGTACGTACAAAGGGGTGGCACCCGGAGCCAAACTGGTCGGGATCGGAACGGGAGAAGCCATCACCGTCATATGGGCTCTGGAAGCGTTTGACTACGTATTGGAGAAAAGGAATGCATACCACATCCGGGTGATCAGCAACAGTTGGGGAACGACCGGGGACTACGACCCGAACGACCCCATCAACGTGGCCAGCAAAAAAGCGCACGATGCCGGTATGGTGGTCGTATTTGCGGCGGGGAACGAGGGGCCGGACAATCACACGCTGAACCCCTATTCGGTGGCACCATGGGTGATCGGGGTGGCAGCGGGGACAAAAGACGGCAAGCTGGCCGATTTCTCCTCACGCGGCGTGCCGGGAGATCCGTTGCTCCATCCGACCATCACTGCTCCGGGTGTGGACATTGTATCCACCAAATCCACCACCGGATTGGTGTTGAATCTGTTGGGTACGCGGAAAGACGTGCAGTACATCCCTCCTCAGTATTTGCCGTATTACACCACGGCGAGCGGCACCAGTATGGCCACGCCGCATATCTCCGGCGTCGTGGCGTTGATGCTGGAAGCCAATCCGCAATTGACGCCGGATCAGGTGAAAAACCTGTTGGTGCAGACGGCCCGACCGATGAGCGGTTATCAGGAGTATCAGGTGGGCGCAGGGTATGTGGATGCATATCAAGCAGTTGTCGCAGCGAAAAACGTACGACGCTGATCGCTGAAGCCAAAAAACCCAGGTTGCCCGGCAGGGCGCCTGGGTTTTTCCGTTAAGGGAAAGAGGTGGGAAAACTCGGGGTGTTGACTGTGAGAGGACGGAGCGTCAGGGGCTGATCGTCACCGATGTACCGATGCCGACTCTTCGTCCAAGATCTTCCACGTCTTTGTTGAACATGCGGATACAACCCCTGGATACCATCTTACCGATGGAGGACGGGCGATTGGTTCCGTGAATGCCGTATCCAGGTCGGGACAGGCCCATCCACAGTGTGCCGTAGGGACTGAGAGGGCCACCCGGGCGACTGTACGGGTAGGGAACCTTGTTGATGATCACGTAACGACCGATAGGGGTTCGCGTGGCGATTTTACCGATTCCGATCGGATAGCTCCTGATCAGCACATTTCCCTCATACAGAAACAGACGTCTTCTTGACAGGGAGATGTCAATTCTGGGCATATCCAACACCCTCCTTTCACAACAGTTTATGGGCGAAAGGGTGTCGTTGTGAGGAGTTGCCACGGATCAATGATTTCCATGCTAAAAACAACATCTCACTGTCAGACAGATAAATGGAACATATTTATCCCCAAAACATGTGCTTGGTCAGGTCAATCCATTGAAAATATATATTTTTATATATATTCCTCTTTTCTTTTCTCTCGGAAAAGAGATATTTTGCTATAATGGGGATGTCTTTTCATCTCCTGAAAGCTCATGGCTTGAACCGTGGGATGAAAGGTGGTGTTGCTCGGTGACATCTGGGAAGGATGCTTAGAGCAACATCTTTTTGTTTTTGGTTGTTTCTGTATAAATAAAATACTGATTCAAAAGAAGAAAACGACGGTATCTCTGATTGCAATCACTTTGTTTTCTGCCCGTCTTATCGCAGAAAATTGTTGATAAACCAAGTGGAAGAGTGATTCAAACAGTTGGTGAAAGACATTTGTCAGGAAAATAGCTGGAATATCCTTGCCATGGAGGTGATGACAGATCACAGACATCTGTTTTTAAACTGCCACCCAGTAATTCGCCATCTGACGTCATACCAAAAATGAAATGGGTGACTTCCAGAAAACGGAGACAAGAATTCAATCACTTTCTCATTTGCCCAGTTTGCGGACACGCTCATACTTTGTTAATCAGGCTGGTTCGGAATTACTTGTAGAGAGGATGGGCAATTTTGAAGCGATTGTTATTGCTTTGTTTGATAGGAATCTTTCTTTTATCCGGCTGCTCAGTTCCTTTATTTGGTTTTGAACCGCCAACAAAAGGAGAGATTCAACAAACGATCCTAAAAAATTTGCCAAAAGGTGCGAAATTGATACATGCGAAACAGGGACTCCTTCAAAAAGAAATCATGATGGTTGATCTGAATCGAGATCAAAGACTGGAAGGCATCGCCTTTTATCAAAAAAGGGGAAAAACGGAGCAAATTCATGTGCTGATTGTGGAGAAGATCGATGATGATGAGTGGAAGAAAGTGACCCTTGCCGAACGCGGAAGCGAGTTGCAACGGGTTGATCTGGTCGATCTGACCGGGGATGGCAGACTGGAGCTGAACTTCAGCATGACAGATCCCGCCAAAACACAGACGGTGGAGCCGAAGGA
This sequence comes from Polycladomyces zharkentensis, assembly GCF_016938855.1. Taxonomy (NCBI): domain Bacteria; kingdom Bacillati; phylum Bacillota; class Bacilli; order Caryophanales; family Thermoactinomycetaceae; genus Polycladomyces; species Polycladomyces zharkentensis. The sequence goes on from NZ_JAFHAP010000009.1 coordinate 172,915, forward strand.
AGTGGAGATCCCCTATCAAAAAGAGGTTGTATATGATTTATCAGGAGAAACACCTCACAAACGTTTGGAAAAATGGGCAAGTGAAGGATTTGCAGCAATGGATTTCGACGGAGATCGCAAAGGGGAACTGGTGTTATGTGATCGCAACTATACAAATGAAGAAATGAAAATTGAATTGTATCGGTTTGAAAAAGGCCAGTTTCGACGGGTAGATCAAAAAAGTGAACCCATGGCTCGAACGTCTGTGACTTATTTTGATGCCGGGAACTTGAACAGGAAAACCAAAGGAATGATGATCAATTTCTATCATTGGTCAGGAGCTGGTTTCAGTATTTATTTGGTGAAAAAAGGAGCATTGAAGGAAGTGTCCACACCCGGTATGTTTCGGGAATTCAGTACCTTCAGCGGAAAAAGCGAAGATGTCAATCATGACGGTATCCTTGAAATCCCGATCTTGGATGAGAAGACCGGTCTCGTTGACTGGTACCAACTGAACGAGAACAACCGGCTGCAAAAAGTGCATGAGACATACGAAAACTTTGTTTACGGATTTCGCATCCATATACCTCTCAAATGGAAAGGGGAAGTGGTGGCCTCTTCCGATGAGCCCGTCATTGGAAAGGAAGAAAATTACGTGGTCATGACATATAAAGATGAAGATGGACCGGTGGTTGATACATTGTTGGAAGTCAGTATGCTGGAAAGTGAGTTTCCTATCGCTGAAAGCCAGTATAAGCAAAATCGAATTCCATACTTTTTTGCAGAGTCACCTTCAAAGAAGAAGATTTTGGTCGCTGTACCCCGGAAGGGTGGATTCACCACCGAGCAAGTGAAGAAGTGGTTTGAATGGGTGGAGTAGGTGATTTTTTCTTTGTGCAAGTCGTTCATAAAAACAGGCAACCCATCTGCTCGGGTTGCCTTTTATCCTTTTGCCGGTATATTGGTCGTTTGGCTTTTGTCTTCGGCCAGCACCCGCAATGGCAGATGCCAGCCAAAATAAAACGACATGGTGCGCAACACGACGATGGCGACGAACAGGGCATACAGCTCCCAACCTTGGTGCACCACTTTCAAACCGATCAACAAGCCGATCACCATCGCCCAGATCGCGTAAATCTCGCCGCGAAACACGAGCGGTTTGCGGCCGGCCAGCACGTCGCGGATGATACCGCCGCCGATCCCGGTCAACACTGTGGCCGCGATGACCGCGATGAGCGGGTGATGCGCCTGGACGGCGTAAAGAGCGCCTTGGATCGAAAAAGCGGATAAACCGATGGCGTCAAAGAAATCAATCCACTTTTTATAGTTGTTGATCCAACGGTCCGGTGACACATAAGCCAACAAAATGGCGATCAGGGCCGTTGTGATCAGAGCTTCCTGTTTCCACAACATATGGACGGGAAGGCCGATCAGCAGGTTGCGGATAATTCCCCCGCCGAAGGCGGTGACGAATCCGAGGACGAGTGCGCCCAAGATATCGTATTTTTCTTCCATCGCCACAATGGCGCCACTGATCGCGAATGCTGCGATGCCCATGATATTGAACACGTCCCACGTCATCTTCATCACCCCCATCCGAATCCAATCAGCATACCAATCTCCCATTATATTGACCGTTATGAAAGAATCAACAGGATATTTTCGGGCAATGAAAATGAACGGAGATGAATACGTTAATAGCGAACCACAGTCCATTATTTGGTTTGGAGGAGGGATGTGGTTGCTACGGCGTCTGTGGTGGGTGTTGTACGGATTTTTTTCTTTTTGTATCTGGATCGGCGGATGGAATACGTTGATGACAAACAAGAAGAAATGTTGTCCGGTTTTGGTCCGTTTCACCCGTATTGGATCCCGGTGATTGTTTTTTCCTTATGAACAGGGGTGTTGACGGGGATTCCGCTGTTGATTCAGCGCGTGGATCAACCCGGTGGGTGGAAATGGAACGGGGAAAACTTCGTATTGGTGATCCCTGCACTTTTTTTCGCAGTCTCACCCTTGTTGCTGTACTCCCCGTTATGGAGCGGTAAAGTGATGAAGGTATTCCCTTTCTCAGTCGGGTGGATGTCGCCTTTTTCATCCTGTGTGGTGTGGTGAGTGGCTATTTTTTGACAGAAGGATGGGAAAAACGGGAAAGCGGGAAAACAAAATGATCCCGGTCGGTTGAAGGCCGCCGGGAAGATGAACGGTCTGAAGTCTCGTTGAGCGGCAGGGGTATGCTGTGGGATCCATTGTTCATGATCCGAATCCCCTGCGCTGCTTGCTGAATCAGATCCGTTCGTTGCGCAATTCTTCCGTTTCTACCTACCAATGATCGCTGTTTCTCTCGGGTCATGACTGATCGGCAGCATGGTTCCCCTCGTTTTGCTCTTCCACCCATTTTTTGCGGTCCCACAAACGGAAAAACGGATAGTAGATCAGTCCCGCCACTGTCAGGTTGACCAGCTGAAGAATCGCTCCCTTCCAACTTCCCGTTGCCAACCAGCCGCCGAATCCGACCGGAGTTGTCCAGGGCACCAGTGCGTAGGGGCGCGGTACCCATCCCCATTCCATCGCCGTATAGGTGAGGGTCGTCGTCGCAATGGGAACGAGTACAAAGGGGATGATCAACAGCGGATTCATCACGATGGGCAGACCGAAGATGATGGGTTCGTTGATATTGAACAGCCCGGGTGCAATGGCGATGCGTCCCAGACTTTTCAGCTGGCGGGACCGGGCGAAAAACAGGAGCAACAAGGTGAGTGACAAGGTGGTCCCCGTTCCGCCGATGTTCAGGAACAAATCAAAAAACTGGTTACAGACCGTATGGGGTATGGCTGCGCCCGCTATTTTCGCATCTTGATTCTGCAAGGTGAGACTGAGAAAAACGGGAGCCATCACACTGCCGACGACGGCGTCACCGTGAATACCGATTGACCAAAGCAACCCCATTAACAGAGCGGAAATCAATGCTCCGCTGAACGTACCGCCCAAGTAGTGCAAAGGACCTGTCAGCACCTGTTGCACCACTTGATGGATAGAGATCCCCCAAGTATGTTCCAACAGCAGACGGACACCCCATACAATGATCATCACCAGCAAACCCGGAAGCAATGCCGCGAACGAACGGGCTACAGCCGGAGGGACACTGGCCGGCATGCGGATCACCCAGTCACGGCGGACGAACCAGCGGAGAATCTCCACTGAAAAAACGGCCAGTACGATGCCGACGAACAACCCTTTGGAGCCGAGATACTGTACCGGCAAATTGTTCGTTTTGCAACGGAGTCGCCAGCAAAAATGCGATCAAACTGATCGTCGCTCCTGCCAGGGCATCCAATTTGTATCGTTCGGACAGACGGTATCCGATCGCCAGTGTGGCGATCAGGGCCATCATGTGAATGCCCGCTTGGACCGGCATGAGCAGAGATGGTCGATATGGTTCCACCCACCGATCCAGTGCCGTGATCGGGGGAAATGCGAGAATCAGAAAGAAGGAACCGATGATCACAAACGGCATCACCGCGATCAAACCGTCACGAATTGCTTGGAGATGACGCTGTTCCGCGATTTTGCCGGCAATAGGCAGCAGGGTCCGTTCCAACCATTGGATGAAGCGGTTCATTCCTTTCCCCCCTCAGGATGTGGGCAAACAGGCCAACGCTTGTTGGAGTGCCCGCTGTCCGTCAATCACGCCGTAGGCGACTGGATCGAGTACCGCGATCGGGACGCCGTTGGCGTCGGCGATGGACTTGAGATGGGCCCATTTGTGCCGGATTTGCGGTCCCAACAGAACCACGTCGAATTTCCGCACCACTGCGGCAAACTCATGCACGCCGACCGATCGGATGTCCACAGTCAGCCCCTGATCCCGGGCGGCCCGCTCCATCCGTTCCGCCAACAGGCTGGTGGACATCCCGGCTGAACAACACAGCAGAATGCGCAATGAAATCAACCTCCGTATTCCGGTGTATTGGGCTTGACCTGATTTAGTATATGGACGGAATCCGCTTTTATTTCCAAATAGTCGGATGATTGCTTGCATTCTCATCGATAGATAATTAAAATTATTAATTAACGGGAGGTTATTAAGCGCAGATGTGAAAGCGGTATCAAGAAACGATATGGAGGTGGCAACATTTGAAGCAGGATGTATTGCTGAATGCCGGTTGGATTGATTACGTGTTTGTCTTGATCTATTTCGTATTTGTGATCGGGATCGGATGGATGTTGAAAAGCAAGACGAAAACGGGGGAGGACTTTTTTCTGTCCGGACGCTCGATTCCGAGCTGGATCACCAGTTTGGCTTTTCTGTCGGCCAATCTGGGGGCATTGGAAGTATTGGGCATGGCGGCCAACGGTGCGGAATACGGGTGGATGACCACGCACTTTTACTGGATCGGAGCCGTGCCGGCGATGTTGTTTTTGGGACTGTACATGATGCCGTTTTATTATGTATCCCGTGTGCGATCGGTTCCGGAATATCTGAAATACCGCTTCAATGAGGCGACCCGTGGTTTGAATGCTGTTTCCTTCGCAGTCATGACGGTATTGGTCTCCGGGATCAGCCTGTACTCGATGGCATTGATTTTTCAGGTGTTGGTGGGCTGGTCCATGGAAATCAGTGTGCTGGTATCGGCATTGGTGGTGTTGATCTACGTGGGACTGGGGGGGTTAACCTCTTCCATTTACAATGAGGTCATTCAGTTTTTCCTGATTTGGCTCGGGTTATTGCTGATCCCCGTCCTGGGACTCCAGGAACTGGGCGGGTGGGACGCCATGATCCAGCGTCTGCCGGAATCCTTCGGTCATCTGTGGGCGGGTTTGGACCACCCTGACCATAATGCGATGGGGATCCACTGGTTGGGTGTCGTACTGGGTTTGGGTTTCGTGTTGTCGTTCGGTTATTGGACGACGGATTTCCTCGTGGTTCAACGCGCATTTGCTGCACGTGATTTGCGCTCGGCTCAATTGACGCCGATTTACGCATCATTGTGGAAAATGATCGTTCCTTTTCTGGTGATCATCCCCGGTTTAATTGCGGCGGTGCTGTTCCACGATCTTGGAAAGCCGGGAGGACCCAGTTATAATTTGGCGTTACCGTTGCTGATGGAACGGTATTATCCGCCGGGCATGCTGGGACTCGGCTTGACGGCGATGCTGGCCAGTTTCATGAGCGGTATGGCGGGAAATGTGACCGCTTTCACGACAGTGTGGACGTATGACATCTACCAAGCGTACATCAAAAAGGACGCCAGTGACGAGCATTATGTCAAAATGGGCCGTTGGGCGGTCGTGGTCGGTATCTTGATCAGTATCGGCGCTGCTTATCTCGCCGCCGGTTTCCCCAGTGTGATGGATTATATGCAGTTGTTGTTCTCCATCTTTAACGCGCCGCTGTTTGCCACGTTCCTGTTGGGGATGTTTTGGAAGCGGGCCACGCCGTGGGGCGGATTCTGGGGGTTGGTTGCCGGTACTGCGGGAGCGGTATTGCTTATGGTTGCCATACCGGAACACTTTTTCTCCAGTCCGCAGGAAGGGAACTTTTGGAGAGCTTGGTGGGCATGGGTGATCACGGTGGTGGTGACAGTCATCGTTTCGTTGTTCACCAAACCCAAAACGGATGAAGAGCTGAAAGGCTTGGTTTACGGGACCACTCCCTTGCCGTCGTATCAAGGGTGGAAATGGTACCTGCGCCCGGGTTGGATGGCGGTGGTGGCCGTGCTGGTACTGGTGGGACTCAATTGGTACTTTTGGTGAGGAGGGATGAGGAATGAAACAATCTTCCGTTTGGCTTGATCTTCGCTTCTTGACAGGGTTGTTGTTCGCGATCTACGGGATCATGTTGATGGTGTACGGGATGTTGTTTCATCCGCAAACAAAGTCATTAAACGGGTGGAACATCGATTGGTGGTGGGGGATCGCCACCTTCGCCTTCGGAGTCTTGTTTCTCGCGGTACCGTTGTGGCAATGGCGTTCAAAGAGAAATCGGGAATCGAGTTGACCGAAATGTGTGTGCGGTCGAGTTAACGGAAAGGTGGGTGTTCACGAAATCCATTCCCGTACGTGCAACCCACGAATAAAGGCTGTAAGATCGAACAAAATGCCATTGTACCTATGAAGTGCTTCTTCCTAGGTGAAAGAGCGAACAGGAGACCCAGCCCTTCAGGGTGGGGATGAAGGCGAGCGTCGGACGCGGGAGGGCTTGGTCCCTCTCGCAAGTCCGACGGCATTCGGATACAATGAAGGAGTCGAGAAGTGGGAAAACACTGAAAGCTACTGCAACGATCGAAAGCTCGTTACGAACATCATCCGGGTCTGAACGAAGCCATCGTGGATGAATCTGAGTTGCCACGCCGGATAAAGTGAGAAGCACACGGTGACCAAAGGGAGTGCCTCCGGTGCTTCTGCCGTGTGGGGGCCAGTGATATGGAGTCACTGGACAAAAGAAAAAGGGGTGGTTCCCCTTGCATGGTATGAAGACTCAATGGATGGGTTTTTCAATCAGGGATGATGTTCTCCTTTAAAAAATCGATTGCATGAGATATTTCTTCGTCGCCAAGATACAAAATGAGACAATCCTCTTCATACTCATCTTTGACAATGGAGAATTCGGGCTTTCTGTAGATCTCGATGAGAAGTTGCAAGAAGTCTCTCAAACTGGGGGCGATTACAAATTTATCATTTTCATCCCTGCCAAAATTGATGATTTGTCCATAAGTTCCCTTTATATCAGGATCTAAATCCATCCCGATATGATTGCCTCCCCAATCATGAGAAAACGGAATCCAGCCTCTATTCATGTACATTTTCTTGATATACCCGTCGGGATATGAGGTGTGGCCTTCATTTTCATTCCATTCTTCCCGCAAATCATCCCACAATTTCCACTGACGGTACATCTCATTTAATGGCAAAAAGGGGAGCCCCAAAATCGAAATGCCGCCGTCTTTTTCTCCATTGTTGCATAAGTACAATTCTTTTAAATCCGAAGGGAGTGTCAAGTTCATTTTTTCTTCGATTTGCCGAATTTCCTCTATAGTCGCAGGTTCGTTTTGTAATTTCGTGTAGCCTTCCACTTTTTTGTTCAAGAGCTTTTGTAATTCGGCCCACAATGTCTGAATAGTTTGATCTGCTCCCATCATCTCACACCTTCCACTTCATTTGCGGATGTTGGTTTGGTATTGTAACACTACCGCCACCGGCCGTTCCCATTTGCAGCGATGATCCCGGAAACATGCATCGCGTGACCGAGATTCAGGAGTAGCGTTCTTTTGTCTGGCACTTTCCTCTTTTTTGATGCAGAGAACATGGAAGAATCAGCACCCAAACACTCTGTCGTGATCAGACAAACAATCACATCCATAGGCCTGTCAGTCGGAATGGAACCAAAAAACAGGAATCGTCCTTAATTTGATATCAATTTTATCTCATATGGGGATTTCGGTACAGACGTCAGGCAGGGCAGAATCCTTTCGAGCCGTCCCTCCCAAGATCCGCACATACGAGTTTTTCTTACACGACGCAAGCCTCTCGAATGTCCCATACACAATGCAACTGCTTCGACAAGCTGTGGATAACCTTCTGAAAATATGGCGGGGATTTCCATAGCCTCTTTGATCGCCGAGTTCAAGGAGATCACCGGTTTCATTGTTAACGGATACGGGGAATATTTTGTGTCACCAACTTCTCCCTGCACGACAGCCCGCGGTTGTTCGGTATAATGGAAAAGAAGAAAAACCAATGGGAGCGGTCGTATGATCAAAAATGCTTTTCGGCGCATCCGTTTTGAATACCTCAAACTACTCCGCACCAAGGGCGCACCGTCGATTGTGGCCAAGGGGTTCGCTCTTGGCGTCTTTTTGGAATTTATCACGTTGCCCACCTTGGGAATCGCCTTTTTCCTGCTGTATCCGCTCAACTTATTGTTCCGGGGCAGTCTGCCCGCAGCACTCATCGGGTACCTGATGGGCAAAGTGATTTTACCCGTATTCTTGTATATCAATTATACATTGGGGAACCGATTGATCGGCGGGAGCAAACAAGCTGTCGGTTCACTGCGTTGGCATGATTTTACTTCCTGGCACATGTGGAAGGAGAAAGGGCTGGCATTTTTCGTGGGCAGCGCCATTGTGGGAGCTGTGGTGGCAGTTGTCGGATATGTGCTGGTCTATTGGGCCCTGATTTCCTATCGTCGTCGCAAGGAACGGCGGAATCAGGTCAGAGTGTGATGGTATCCGGGAAAAAATCCTGTCACGGTTGCGCCCTTGACCGTATCAAGGGCGATTGGTATGATGGTCCCATATAAGGACAGCATAAGGTTATCATCATGGAATCATGCTGCCGACTGAGGTCGGTTTCACAAGCGATCGGTCGACCGAGTCCCGTATCGCCAGGTCGAGCGGTACAGACCCGGTCTTTTTGTATGGAATCTGCCTGTGGAAGGAGTATGCGGGATGGACAAGCCGATGGAACGCGTGGTGGTACTCGATTTTGGCGGACAATACAACCAGCTGATCGCCCGCCGGATTCGTGATCTGGGTGTATTCAGCGAATTGGTTCCGTTTGATATCAAAGCGGACCGGTTGCGGGAAATGCAACCGAAAGGCATCGTGTTTTCCGGCGGACCGGCGAGCGTCTATGCCGAAGGGGCGCCCAAGTGTGATCCGGCCATTTTCGAGTTGGGCGTGCCCATATTGGGGATCTGTTACGGAATGCAGTTGATCTCGGCCCATTTCGGTGCCCGGGTGGAACGGGCCCACAAGCGCGAATACGGTAAAGCGGAAACCGAAGTGGTATCCGATTCTCCCTTGTTCCGCGACATGGACCGTCGACAATTGGTGTGGATGAGCCACAGTGATGTGGTGGTGGAACCGCCGTCCGGCTTCCAAGTGGATTGCCGGACTGAATCGGCACCCGTGGCTGCGATGAGCGATCCCAATCGGCGCATCTACGCCGTCCAATTTCATCCGGAAGTGCGTCACACCGTCAACGGCGACGACATGATCCGCCGTTTCTTGTATGACGTTTGCGGCTGCGAAGGAAAATGGAGCATGGAAACCTTTATTGACGACACGGTCCGGGAAATTCGCGAGCGTGTAGGGGACAAAAAGGTGTTGTGCGCGCTGAGCGGCGGTGTGGATTCTTCCGTCGCAGCCGTATTGATTCACAAGGCGGTGGGAGAGCAACTCACCTGTGTGTTTGTGGATCACGGATTGTTGCGCAAAGGGGAAGCGGAGAGCGTGATGCGCACGTTCGCCGACCATTTCCATATGAATGTGGTCAAAGTGGACGCACGGGAGCGGTTCCTGCAAAAGTTGAAAGGTGTGACCGATCCCGAGCAAAAACGGAAAATCATCGGCAACGAATTCATCCGCGTGTTCGAGGAAGAATCCGACAAATTGGGGGAACATCATTTCCTCGGGCAGGGTACGCTGTACACCGATATCATCGAGTCCGGGACGGCCACGGCGCAAACGATCAAATCCCATCACAACGTGGGCGGTCTGCCGGAGGACATGCGGATGGAGTTGATTGAGCCTTTGAATACGCTGTTTAAGGATGAAGTGCGGAAAGTGGGCGAAGAGCTGGGACTGCCCAAAGAGATCGTGTGGCGGCAACCCTTCCCGGGGCCGGGGTTGGGCATTCGCGTGATCGGCGAAGTAACGGAAGAAAAGCTGACAATCGTGCGGGAGTCGGATGCCATTTTGCGCGAGGAAATCCAGCGTGCCGGTCTGGATCGGGAGATCTGGCAGTACTTCACCACGCTTCCTGATTTTCGCAGTGTGGGTGTTATGGGGGATGCTCGCACCTATGCGTATACGGTCGGCATTCGGGCCGTTACGTCCGTTGACGGCATGACGGCGGACTGGGCACGGATTCCGTACGACGTGTTGGAGCGCATAGCCAACCGGATCGTCAATGAAGTGGATGGTGTCAACCGTGTCGTCTACGACATCACTTCCAAACCTCCGGCGACAATTGAGTGGGAGTGACCGAATAACGACGGAGCCATACAGGTTCGTTGAGACTGCTTCCAAAGTGGTTTATTGTCGTAATCGAGTGAGCCGTTTTCCTTCTCGCTCCTGTTTTGACAAACTCTGAGGTCGCTTGTGAAAAAACGCCACTCTCTGTTAGAGGAGCGGACCGTCGAGCTGCTCTGACTGTCGCTGTGGAGCGGACGGGAAATCGGCCGTGAACTTGGTCAATAACCTCACGGAGCCATATGGGCTCCGTTTTTTGTTGCATCTCATTTCTCCGTATGATGTCCGTTCTTTTGCTTCACATTATAAGATGAAGAAACCGGAGAGGGTGGATGATGGGTGAGGCGACAGCGGATCATGCGGAGATTCGGGTTGATCGCTACAGGATGGTTGGCCGGGTTGTTGCTGTGGCAAGGGACAGTGTCTGCCACCCCTTGTCCCCCGGTTACCCAACAGATCGTTCAATTGGCACATGAGAAAGCACAAGCGGTCAATCGACGGGATTGGGTGGCTTTTCAACATGTCCTTCACCCGGATCGTCCAGTCTACATGCAGGAACAGAAACGTTGGTTCCAAGACGCAATCCGTTATGTCGATCCCGGTTCCTACCGACTGGATGTGCTTTCAGTGATTCCGTACCGTCCGTATCAAGTAATGGCCTGGGTGGAACAGTCCTACCGAAGGAAAGGAACACGCTATGCCGTCAAGTTTCCTCTCTTGTTTCAACGGACGGATCAAGGATGGCGGGATGCGGATTATCCGTTTCGGCACCTGAAGGGAACAGGAGTGATCGTGCGTTACACCGACCGTCGGTTGCATGATCAGGCGACAGTGGCGCTGGAAACAGTGCAGCGGTCACTGGCACAGTTCCGTTTCAAATATGGGTGGACACCCGGACGCGATGTGGAGGTGAAATTGTATCACCATCCGGAGGTATTCAGACAGTCGGTCAAATTGTCACTCCCCATGTGGGCGGCTGGGTGGCACGAAGCGGGACAGGCGATCAAGTTCGTCGGTCTTTTGGATGTGGACGATTGGAAACCTTCGTTTGCCATGGGAATCGTTCACGAGATGACACATCACATGATCAGTGAAATGACGGCGGACAATGCGGCATATTGGTTGCAGGAGGGAGCGGCCGGATACTATCAGTCCCATTTGTTGCCCGGATTAAAGGAGCATGAAGATCCGACGGTATCGGTGTCACAGCGTTGGACGATCCGTGATTTGGAACAGCGCAATCTGGAACGGCTGTCGGATGCGGAAGCTGCACAGTTCTATGCGCAATCCCGCGATTTTTTCCGCTTTTTGGTCGAGCGTTACGGCGAAAAGAAGTTGCAGCGGCTCTTTTCCGTCTTGGCGATGTTTCCCGTGATCGACCAAGACAGTTCGGATAAACTGGCGATTTGCAATGCGCGCACAAGAAAAGCGGTGCAAAAGGTTTTGGGCAAAACGTTGGATCGGATCAGTGTGGAATGGGTCATCCACAAAAGAAAGGCGGTGGGGGATAAGGGGATTGATAAAGGGAGTGGAACGTAGGAGATGGATGAATTTCCCGCTGGGATAAGTGTTATTGTGCTTCTTGAAAAAAGTGTTGACGAAACATGTCGACCGTGATATATTAATTCCTGTCGCCGATACGGATGGGTAGTCCGGAAGGCGAAAAAAACCTCGAAAAAAAGTGTTGACAAGATGAATCGAAAGTGATAAGATTGA